>JAIOQL010000329.1 GCA_021413405.1 Leptospira sp. | reverse complement strand
GCACAATCTTATTCAATCGCAAGCCGGCCCAATAGGATTTGCGCTATTAAAAAACACGCAACGGCGATCAGTAGTATGAAATGGACGGGAATCAGTTGAACCAATCCGGGAACAAGGAAGCTTGAAGCAACGGCGCCTACCGTACCGGATGCTGCAATAAAACCGATGTATCTTTTGATTTCCTCTTTCGTTGAAAATAAATTGAAAATTGACCAGAAGAGAGTTATCGAGGCAATCGAAAAGATGGAAGTGAACCAGTAAAAAAAGAGGGATGCATATTTTTTGTATTCCGGTATCTGGATTACAGGATAAAAAACAAGGTTTGTTCCGATAAGAAAAATGGAAATTACAGCGAAAAATGTCCGCAATTGAATCCTGCGATTCAATTCTCCGAAACTAAATGAGTAGATTAACGTAGTAAAAAGACTTCCGAGGTAAATATACGGAAGATTTTCGGCTCCCCATTCCTGAAGGCCCATCGCGGAACGGATGGGCTTTTGCAGATAATAGGAAAAAATTATCAGAAAGAATATTGCCGAGCAGAGTAACTTTCGCTTTGCCTCTTTTGCTCTTCTATCAGAAAATATTATAGCTTTTCTTCCAGTAGCCCTTTCGCAATTACACGGAGTGCCATCACTTCCTCTGCTCCTTCAAATATGGAAAAAACTCTCGAATCAACAAAATATCTGGACACCGCATATTCTTCCGCATAACCCATACCGCCATGAATCTGCATTGCTTCCCGGCAAACCCATTCTGAAATTTTAGACGCGTAGAATTTTACGAGAGTGGCTTCCATTTGTCCTTTGTGTTCATCAAGTAGCTTTCCTACATAATTTGTATATTGCCTTGAAGCCTGGATTATCATCGCCATTCTGGCAATTTTATATTTGGTGAGATTGTAATCATATATTGGCTTCTTGAAAACATTTCTTTCCTGCGAGTAGCGGAGAGCTGCTTCAAAGGCACCTTGCATCACTCCATTTGCACGTGCGGCAGTCTGTATCCGGCCGCCGGAAAAACCTTCCATTTGAAGATAGAATCCTCGGCCTCTACCCGCTTCGCCACCTACCAGATTTTCATCCGGAACGAAATAATCCTGAAAGGAAACTTCAAATGAATGCATTCCACGATATCCGATTGTACCGATAGCCTTGCCTTCTATTCTTCCGCCTTCCGGTTGAGTGTAATCGAAACTGTGCCCATCAAAACTTGGTTTCTCTGCAAGTAGAATTGAAAGCCCTTTGTGTTTCAATGCAGGGTCAGTTTCTGTTCTGCATAAGACGAGGAGTAGTTTTGCATAACCTGCAAAAGTACACCAGGTTTTAACGCCGTTTATTTTCCAGCCACCATCAACTTTGGAAGCAACGACTGACATTCCGGCAACATCCGATCCATAGTTTGGCTCGGTTACTGCAACTGCGCACATGATTTCGCCTGACGCAAGCTGTCCAAGCCATTTTTGTTTCTGCTCTTCGGTTCCACCTTTTAATAATGCTTTGGAAACGATTTCCGGCCGGGTTATCAGGCTGCCTGCGATACCCAGAGATCCCCTGGAGAGTTCTTCGGTTACCACCAGCATGCTGATGTTATCAGATTTTTCATCTGACTGGATTCCCCCATAGGATTCCGGAATGCAAAGCCCAAAACAGCCCATTTCGTTCAGACCGTTAATAATATCCATTGGAATAATATCATCGGTCCTGTGAACATGCTCTGCATGTGGTTTGACTACATCCTCCGCAAATTTACGGAAAGTTTCCCGGAAAGATTCATGATCATCACTCAGGCCATAGACCCCTGCGTGACCTTTTTCTACAATTTTTTCGGCAATTGCTGAATATATTCCAATTTTCATTGAATTTTCAATAAACGAATTTATTTCGTTTATAAAAAGAGCGGACTGGATTTTTTCGGAAGTCAGAGTGAATTCTGTGGGTTTGGCAATCAGTTCGGAGCGTATGTGGGAAACTATTTCAGCTGCAAATGTAACAGCCATCATCTTTTCCAGTTCGCTTGTCCCGATTGAAGAATCCCATGCATAACGCAGGAAATTTTCTGCAATTCTTTGTTCTGCTGTTATCCAGGCAAGGCCATACGAAATCAGCTGATTTTCGTCCATTTTTGCAACCGAAATCGCACCTTTGTCAGTGCATTGTTTTGCGAGGTTCTTTGTAATTTCTTCTATCAGTTTTCCGGAAGTTTCCAGAGCGCGCAAAGCAGCCTGGTTGTCCAATTTTGAAAGTTCAGAGATCATATTTTGTTTCCTTGGAATATTAAGATTACATATTACTGGGTATCAGTGTTGTGTCATTTTCTATTTTTGCTTTTCTTTCCGGATTTTGCAACCGGTTCGTCCGGATTCCCGATGAGACTTTCCACCTTTTTCTGGAGGTCGATTTGGGATGGAACAACTTCGTCTACTTTCTTTTTCGAATAATTTATTCCGACTGTTACAAAATGAACAAGAATTGAAAATAATATTCCAGAAACTATAGATCCAACGACTGCAGTCCGGATTTCAATTTGTTCTTTCTTTGAATCAAGACTGGAAAGTATCCAGTTTAGCAGGATCAGAAACAGAACCGCGCTGATAACGATTGCGATTGCTAATTTCAGATAATATTTCTGATCGAGGTTGTTCAAAACTATCTGGATCAGGAAGAAAATTCCTGCTGAGAGAACCCCGTTTCTCAATTCTTTGTGGTATCTTTGCGTATCGATATCTTTGAGGACAATCGGAATGAAATAGGCGGCGAGTGCAAGAAAAAGGGTTCCTGCTGAGAGACCGGCCAGAAGTTTTGAGCGCAGAAGAATTTCTACGGATTTGGCATTGGTGTCTATGGTTTCAGTGAAAGGTTTATAAATGTCCAGATAGGCAAAAAAGCCAAGTAGAGCCGCGATTCCGGAAAGAATTCCAAGTATAATATAAGACTTTTTATGAGAACCTGGCTTTGTTGGCTTTGTCATTTTTATTTCTTCGGATTCTTCAGTGTGTTCAGAATTTTTATCAGATTGTTTTTGATTTTATTTTTTTGATCTTCTGTCAATATGATTTCTTTGTTTTCTGCTCTTTGTATCACCTTGTCAGCTTTCTCAACAAAAACGAGGGCTTCAGCGTTGGCAGATTCATTTTGTCGTTTTCTTTCCCGGTAGGCTTTCAGGGCAATCTGTACCTCCTTCAGTTCTGAGGCAACATCTTTCAATTCCTTTTTCAAATGTTCATTTCTATCCCCTTTCATAAGAATCATTCTCC
This sequence comes from Leptospira sp., assembly GCA_021413405.1. Taxonomy (GTDB): domain Bacteria; phylum Spirochaetota; class Leptospiria; order Leptospirales; family Leptospiraceae; genus JAIOQL01. Next base: position 8,077 of record JAIOQL010000329.1, on the reverse strand, counting down.
ATATATAAAAATAACGAAATCAAACAAAATGCAGGAATCAACTGGAGATTTATCCGGCGGTATGCAGCTGTCAAATGCCAGACCTGATCCGAAGATGTAATCAGAAAAATTATGTTATATGTAATATGTGATGCAAGTATCGGGAAATAAATATCCATCTTTTGGAATTTCAATTTAAAGAAAAAACTTAAAATTACAAAAGGGCAAAGTAAAATTGTGAGAAGATGAAAAAATGCGAAGAAATGCAAAACATTGAAATAACGTTGTGGATTTATAATGGCAAGTCTTAATTGTTCCTGGTTTATCGGAACCGGGTTGATTTCCGGAGCGTACAATTTAAAAAGTAAAAATAGAATTGTCGCGGGCAAAACAAAAACCAGGAAAACGAAAAACTCTTCTCTATTGCGGTTCCGCAAAAAAACATAGATAAAATATAAAAAGAGAACCGTAAACAGAATTGCACCTTCCATTTTAATTAATGAAAGCATTCCCAATTGGATTGCAAGAAGTCCTGCCCCGGTAAGTGAGGGGTTCTTCTGATACCGGAAGAAAAGAAAAAAAGTGAAGGCATAATGACAGGAGAGCGGGAAATCCGCGCATTGATCGGTCGCTTGTGCGACTAACGCAGGAAGAAATGAAGAAACAATCAGGAAATAGTAAAATAGATTCCGTTTTCCTTTAAACTGGATTGCAATTTGAAATATCAGAGCAAAATACAGGATAAGATAAAAATAGTTTGTTAGTAATGGAACCTGATGTGACCATCCGCCAGAATTGATCGCAATAAAAGAAAGCAGAAGCGGAATGAAAACCGGGTATCCCGGGTGCGCCCACGAAGATTTAGCAATTTTGAATTCGGATCCGCTCAAAAAAGAAAGTGTCCAATCTTTACTCTTTGAATTCCACATTGCCCACGCATCCCACATTCCGTGAGGTTCATAAACAGATCTTGAAAAATAAAATCCTGAAATAATCAAAAAAATAATAATTGTTACTGCGGTGAATTTTTTATCAGCCCAATTATTTTTAATAGCAATATCAGAAACCGGATATTTTCTTAAAAGAACATAGGAAAATAAATTAAGCAGGATTATGAAAAAAAGAGAAGCTATCCGGTATGCTGTCAGTGATCCGGGTTGAATGGATGACAATGCAAAAAAATTAAAAAGAGGTATGAAGGTTAAATTCAGGAATGAAATATATATACAGAAATTGAGACTCATAAGACCGGATTTTCCAGAAGGATCAATTCGTCTGAGATTTTTTTCACAGGATTTTTTCCGTTAAGAATTTTCGAAAACGCTGGACAGCTTTTATGCACAATATGAAATCCTGGAACGGAATTGTAATTGCAGGCGGGCCTGAATTCTATTTCGCAAGGAGACAGGGAATATAGTATAATTCTATTTGCGTCAAACTGCGGGTCATTCTCCGGGATTGTGTGATAAACCGTTATCTTTCTATCGCAACGCAGAAACGGTTTTGTCTTTTCCAGAGAAGCAACATAATTATTAAATTGGAAGAAACCGGGACCGTTTTTCCGGGATTCTATTTTCCATTGCTTTTGCAGATACTGGTATTGAAAAAGAATTGCAGATATGAAAAGAGTGAATGCACCGCCGCTAATAAATTTTTTCAAGTTCGGGGCAATCACAAGTTTCTGAACTGTAATTTGTGCATTTTACTTTTAGTCGTAAAGAACATCTATGTATTTTTTCTTTGCTTCGAGGTGCTCTTTGATCGTTTTGGAAAAATAATGGGATGCATCGGGTTTGCGAAGAAAGAACAGATTGCCCGAGTCAATAGGGTGAAATGCGGCCTCCAGTGCAGGTAATCCGGGATTTGAAATTGGACCTGGGGGAAAACCTTTGTTTCTATATGTGTTGTATGGAGATTCCTTCTCAAGATCTTTTTCGAACAGCCGTTTCTTCGGTTTATCAAAAAGATACTGGATTGTTGCGCAACTTTCGAGCGAAATATTTTCGCGAAGACGCTTCAGGAAAACTCCAGCCATCATTGGTCGCTCTTCCTTTTTTTTCGCTTCTCGTTCAACAATTGATGCAAGAATCACTTTTTTGTGCAGATCTTCCGGAGTTAATGTTTTTGAATCTTCAATTTTCGCAAGATTGATATAAAACCTGTTTATCATCATCTCCACGATTTTAACCGGCGGGTAATTATATGGAATTGAATAGGTTTCCGGATAAAGATATCCTTCTGTAGTAGTATCCCTCAGGAATTGTAAAATGTATCAGTTTTACCTTTCCTTTGGTCAGCATATCCATGATTTTTCTGGAATCCATTCCATCATTTATTTCATAGAGTCCTTGTTTAATCTTATTTGTGTTTCTTGTAACCTTGAGTAGAATTTGAAAATATGCGGATGATTTTAACAGGCCATGGGTGCTGAGCTCTTTAACTATTTTGGATGATGAATCTCCGGGGGAAACCATCAGGTCATACTTGATTTGTCCATGACCAACTGCTCCTCCTTTCCATTCGTCTAGAACTGCTACGGAAACTACGCCGAGCAAAGTGAATGAAATAATAACAATCAGGAATGTTTTCAGACCGGAGCCCGTTTTTGATTTTTTTGCCATTTCAATTATAGCTTCGTCCCGGTAGTAAATAAATCAATCAGAATAGATGAGTCAGGGCATTGGATTTAATAGAAATAAAATTGACAGGGCCGCAAAAAAGCAAGCATATCTGCTTTATGAACGGTGACCAGTTACAAAAGAAATTATTTATTAGGGAAAATCAAAAAATTGGAATACTTAATTCTCCGGAGGGATTCCTTGCATTTCTTGGACAGTTGCCGGTTGGTTCGATCCTATCTACCAGGACAAATGATAAATTTGATTTTATATTACTTTTTGTTCGCAATCAGCAGGAATTGGATGAACTGTCAAAGAAAACTATCAGTTGCTTGAAGGAAGGCGGAATTTTTTGGATATCTTATCCAAAGTTGACTTCGAAATTAAAAACAGACCTTAACCGTGACAAGGGCTGGAGGTCGATCGAAAAGGCCGGGTTTATCAGTGTTTCCATGGTTTCAATTGATGAGGTCTGGTCTGCTGTGCGCTTCAAACCGGTTCATCTGATTCCGGTACTGACACGGGGAACAAAAGTGACCGTCAAAGGTATCGATAAAAAAAAACGAACTGTGACTCCTCCTGCGGATCTGAAAAAAGTTCTTTCGAAAAACAAAAAAGCTATGGAGACGTTCAATAACTTTGCTTTTTCTCATAAAAAGGAATATGTTCGCTGGATTGAAGAAGCAAAAAAGCCGGAGACGAGGGAGAAACGCATTAAAGAAACCGTTGCAAAAATTATTTCCGGAAAAAGGTTTATGGATAAGTGATTCATTCGGATGGATTTTGTAATAAAAAAAAATAATGACATATCTGTATTATCTCCCATTAAACCGCAATAGTTCTGAAAAATGAATTTACAACTGTTTTGAAAAGGGAAACAACAGTATGTCTAACGCCGGGGGATTTCTATGAAGCATTTTAAAATCTATTTACTATTTTTGCTCTTTATTGCAGCTTCCACAATTTTATTTTCGCAAAATCCAGCAGCGACCTGGCAGGTAACTTTCGGGGGAGAGCAGTTTAATGGTTTGAAACCTAAGGATTGTCCGATAGAATATTCTCATGGATTAGTGAAAATAAAAGATGGCTCCTATGTTGTTGCCGGTCGCACTGAGAATTGTGCTAAGGATACCACCGGGTTAGTTAAGGAAAAAAAATATAGCGACACATGGATTGCGAATATTTCAACAGATGGAGCACCGGTCTGGTTCAAATATTTATTTTTCGATAAGCCAGTTCAGTTTGAAGGATATTCAAATGAAGTGCGCCAGGCCCAGGATGAAGTATTTCGGGGTAGAAAAATCATGATCGCAACTTCCGATAGTGGATTTCTGACCGGGGGAAGTGTAGGTAGCGCTAATTATAATAAAAAGGCCGTTCTTATCAAACACAATTCGAAAGGTGCGGTTGAGTGGGAAAAGATAATTGAAGCAAAAGAATTTTGCGATGGGGATTGTGCAAAGGAAGATCCTTATCTTTTTCATATTCAGGAACAACCTGACGGAATGATTTTGGGTCTGGCTGATATAAATTATAAAGATAAGAAAAGTATCCTATTGGTTAAGTTTAATAGGGATGGAGATATTAAAAAATCAATATATCTTCCAGATCTATCCTTTACTCCGAACTATGCAGTGCCAAGCGGAGATGGTGGTTTGATAATTTCCATTAAAAATTCCAATTTGTCCGGAGAGGAAAAACAAAACGATGTAAATCTTTTGAAGTTTGCTGAGAATGGAAGTCCCGTCTGGAAGAAGAATTTTGGAAAACCCGGGATAGAGGAAGAAGTGTTTTCAATGACAAAATCGGAAGACGGAGGGTTTATCATTGGCGCTAATATTTCCGGAAAGAATTCTTCATGGATTTTCAAAGTTGATTCTAATGGTGAAAAATTATGGGAAAATCAATTTGATAAACCGGATCAATTCGTGGATGGATTGGTTGAAACTCCTGAGAAAGATATAATTGCAATACTTAGTCAGGGGGAAGGTCCTTTTTATATGGTGAAATACAAAGGAACTGACGGAAAGAAAATCTGGGAGAAAAAACATTCCAGGCGTTCTTATGCAATAGCAATGGGCGGGATCACTCGTGCTACCGGCGATGGCTATGTGATCCTTGCTTATACAAAAGGAAAGCCAGCTATATCTACTGATGCAATTCTAATCAAGACTGATTGGGATGGGAATCTTTCCAAAGAAGCTGTCAGAAAAAACTTTCCATGAAATAGGCTTTCCTATCCGAAATACCGATCAGATCATTTTGGAGAATTCGAGTAGGCATGGCTTCCCGTAACGGGTTTCCCTTTGATCAACTTGAAAAATTTTGACTAAGAATATACCTTCTCAGGCTCAAATTTCTTTTCTTTATATATATTTTCAGGACCGTTTTCAGTGAGTTTGGTGAAAAAACAGGAATAATAACCAGTGTGACAGGCGGCGACATTCTGCCTGACCACAAATACAAAGATATTTCTTGTTTCACTGTACATTACTTTTATAATTTCCTGGGTGTGTCCGCTCTGTTCTCCCTTTTTCCAGATTCTATTTCTTGAACGGCTGAAATAATGCGCAAGGGAAGTTGATAAGGTTAAATCCACGCTTTCCTGATTTCCAAATGCCTGTGTCAGAATCACCCCTTTTTCGTCGAGTGTGACAACCGGAAACAAAGCATAGGGATTCAGATTGAGAATAGATGAGATTTCAAATAAATAAAGTTTTCCTTTCAGATTCTCACCAGTTTGTATCAGAACCGAATCCTGGTCGCAATCAACAAAAATATCATGATCGCCATTTTCAGTCCATGCATCTTTTACGATGTCGTCTAACGTTTTACCGTTTTCAACAACAACATCCAGTAACTCATTGTTTCGTTTGCTTTGTGTTATAACAGAAATTCGCTTCACTTTTTTTACCGGCAAAAATATATCTTATATTATTTTCCCTGATCGACGAGGTGAATCATCGTTCTCGTTCCCCGGCCGGTCATCGAAAAATCTTTTGCCGTTTCGCCCAAAAGATAGTCGGTTGTTTCCTTCGATAACTTTTCAACGATATCCGCGATATTAAACTTTGGATCGTTCTCGAGATCATACTTTGGATCTTCGGTGTATTTTGGGCCGAATGATTTTACAATTGCGTTGTCTGTTGAAGATGAATGTTTGGATGCAAAATTACTCATTTGGTGCATTAACTCTTCGCCGTTCTTCACTTCGGAAAAAATATCTTCACCTGTATTTAGAAACGAAGCAAGGGTTTTGTAAACAGGCTTAGCGCTGGTGAAGGATCTTTCAAGCCCAACTGAAACAAAGTCTTCATATGAAAAATGTCTGTTTGCCCTGAATGTAATGAGTAGCCCAGGCTGTGAAGCGATATGCCCAGTAGGGATGATTTGTTTTTATTGCAAGGTCTGCAAGACGTTTGAAAAGTTCAATCCTGTCGAGCATCATCCCACCCTTTGCAATTTCAGGCGCAAACGTTCTGACAATTATATTTTCATGCAGAAATTGCATATGAAACGGTGCTTTACTGCTTTCTCCTTCATCTTTGCCATATGGCTGTTTTCCATATCCATATTCCTGAATCTTCCAGAGATGATGATCCATATTCCAGTCTGGTTCGTCAACGAATGTTGTGAGAATAGATCGGATGGAAACTTCTTTTCCGGTGACATCTTCAAATTCTATGAAAAATCCGGATTTATTCTCTTTGAGATAAGGGGAAACTTCTCCTCCTGAAACTCTTCTGTAAACAGGTTTGCTTCCCGGTAGAATCCGGTTTACCAATGGATATTTCGTGACCGGATTGAGTCTTGCGGCTTTGAGGAAGGAAGTCAAATCAGGTTTCTTCGGGTCAAAAATCATTTTGTTAAAGCGTGTTGAACCCCGTTTAGCCATCCATTCATAGTACCCAGAAAAAACTTTATCGAGCCCGTCTTTCTCAGAGACTATAAATTTCTCAATAGATTCAACGGGAACTTTTCTCAATGTGTAATTCATCGATGGGTGTTCGAGGGATCTGGCCATTACCAGGTAATGAGTTCCCCAGGAATAGACTGGAAAGTTTGTTAGAGTAATAATAAGGAATAATAAAACTGAAATGTGTTTCTTTAGGGCCATTCTGAAAATCCTCGTTGAACTTTTATATGTATAAAAAGCAGCAAACCATTGAAATTGTAGTTTGCGCTTCTGTTCGACTCTTTTTATGCAAATGTCATCAATTTGAAATACAAATGCAAGATTAAATTATAGTTTGACACTAAAAATCTCCCTGTTCCATAATATTTTCAAAATACAATAAGGATTATATAATTATGCCAAAGCAATTTGAAGGAAAAGTAGCATTAGTGACAGGAACAGCGTCTCCGCGGGGGCTTGGAAGAGCGATAGTCAATAGAATAGCAGAAGAAGGTTGTTCGATAGTTCTGGTCGATTTGAAACAGGAAGCAGTTGATATCGCCGCAAAAGAAGTCGCAGATGCGTATGGCGTAAAAACGATCGGTGTTGCCTGCAATGTAACTAAACTTGAAGATTGCGACAATGCTATTGCCAAAACCAAGGATACTTTTGGAAAACTTGATTTTCTTGTGAACAATGCCGGCGTGTTGAAAGACACTCTCATCATGAGAATGACTGAAGCAGATTGGGATATGGTTATCGACGTAAATCTTAAAGGTGTTTTTCTCATGACCAAGGCTGCAACAAAACTGATTTTGAAGGCTGATTCCGGAAGAATCGTAAATATTTCTTCTATTGCCGGACTTCTTGGCTCTCCGGGCCAGGCAAACTATGCTTCTTCAAAGGCCGGGGTGATTGCTCTGACTAAAACATGTGCACGTGAATTTTCATGAAGAAATGTTCTAGTGAATGCAGTTTGTCCGGGATATATACAAACAGATATGACATCAGCTCTACCACCTGAAGTACAGGAAAAATTGAAAGAAATGGTTCCTTTGAAGAGGGCTGCTACGACTAACGATGTTGCAGGTGTAGTAAGGTTCTATTTAAGTGATGATGCATCATACATAACCGGAACCATTCTGCGTGTTGACGGTGGAACAGCTATAGGATTGTAGGAGGGAAAATGAGAGAAGTAGCAATCATCGGTGCTTATGAAACTGAGCATGGAAACCACAAGGATAAATTTCTCCGTGAACTGGTAACTGAAGCCGGCAACGGTGCAATCAGGGATGCGGGAATTGACCGGAAAGAGATCGAGGCCGTTTATGTAGGAAACTATGCCGGAAGCGAATTTAACAATCAGAACACTATGGCATCCTATGTAGCTACAGTTCTTGCGATTGGAAATGTCCCGGCTTTCCGCCTGGAGGGGGCATGTGCGTCAGGCGGTCTTGCTATGCATCAGGGATTTCTGGCAGTTGCTTCGGGAATTTATGATACTGTGCTGGTTCTTGGCGTAGAAAAAATGAATACTAAAAATCCTGAATTGACTATGGAGATTGTTGCGAAAGGGCAGGATGCG
>JAIOQL010000328.1 GCA_021413405.1 Leptospira sp. | reverse complement strand
CTTGAATTAAAGAACAAGGAAAGAGAACGGACACTTGCGGAAGATATTACCCAGATACTGAAAGAGGATCATGTTAATGAACAGATCCTCAAAGAAAAACTGGAGGTGCTGAGGAAGCAGTCCGATAGCAATTCCTTTTATTCCGATCTGTTCCGGGTTCTTGCAAATCTCGAACTTGAAGAACCGATAGCGCAGGATTATTGGAAAAAGATTCTGTATAACGCCGACCAGATGAGTGAGTGTATAAAAAGACCGGTAGGTTTTCGCGTTGCGCTCCTGGATTATCTTGTCAATGAGAATAAACTTCTCAAACATCCAAAAATCATTGAGCTGAATATTTATGAGGATATCGTAAGGAACACAGTTATAGATGAACTTACCGGGATATATAACAGACGCTACTTCAACCAGGTCTTAACAAGGGAATTGAATAGAGGGAAAAGATATGCCCGTGTAACTTCCCTTTTTCTGTTTGATATTGATGATTTCAAGGAATACAATGATACATTCGGCCACCAGGAAGGTGATAAGGTGCTGAAATTTGTCGGCGAAACATTAAAATTCAGTTTTCGCTCTGAAGATATTGTGTGTAGAGTCGGAGGCGAAGAATTCGCAGTAATCCTACCGGAAATAGATACAAAATCCTGTTCGCTTGCAGCAAAAAGATTTACCGATGAACTTTCAAAAAATTCAAAAGAAGCAATTGCAAAACCTGTAACAATTAGTGGCGGTATAGCAAATTTTCCGCAACATGGAAACAGCATTGATGAAATATTTGCCTGTGCAGATACCGCACTCTACGAAGCAAAACGATCGGGAAAAAATAGAGTTCTGGAATGCAAACCTTTCAGTTGATCAGGTTTGCAGAGTAACCTGTTGGTATTCAATCTGTTTTGCAGAAGTTTCGTTTATCTTTTCGATCAGCATTTCATTTGTGTTTGCAAGCCTTGTAGCCATAATCGTTACCATTTTGGCAGCAAACGCAGGATTTTTCACAAGAAATCTTTCAAGCTGCTGGCGACTGTCAATTGATGCAAGATCTGCATCAATAATTACCCTTGCTGAAGCAGATCTGGGCTTCGCACGGAAAAGGGCCATCTCACCAAAGAAATCCCCTTTCCGCAAAGTAGCCAGCTTGGTTTCTTGTCTGTTGATCGTGAAATAAATCTCAACGACGCCTTCCAGAATAATATACATTGCATTCCCCTGATCTCCCTCTTTGAAAATCGGAGACCCGGACGGTAGAGTTAGTTTAGCAGCCATTCATGCCTTTCTTTTCTGTTAATCAACACCTTAAACTCATTAAATCAGGGTCTTTGGTTTAATCAACATTTTTTGTATTGCGAAAAATCCTTCCCTGATTCTAATTTCAGAAATGGAAAATATTTCTGCACACCATGTCGAATTGACCGGATTGTTTCTTGGTCTTCTACTGTTCACTTTCTCAGCATCTTTCCGGGAATTTTTCAGATTCACGGATCAGCCGGCACGAAATACAGGAATATCGAGAAGCACCGCTGTAGATTTTGTCCGCGGAATTTCTATGATCGCAATTGTGATTATTCACGTTGATTCTTATTTTGAATATTACCATCCGAAAGATTCCATAATTTATTTCACTCACTTTATGGCAAACATATCCAGGTTCTGCGTTCCTGCTTTCATTCTTTCATCTGCTTTTTTTATTTCATACAAAGGAACATCAGCCGATTTCTGGATTCCAAAGATCAGGCATCTCATTCTTCCCTACCTCCTGATTGCAAGCATTGGATATTTTACGAAATATCCGGTCGGTGAAAATTTCACCTATGATTTCTTTTTCCGCCTCCTCTCTGGAAAAATTTTTACCCCTTATTATTTCATCTTCCTGTTGCTGGAATTCTATTTGTTTTATGCGTTCTTCCTGAGATTTTTCGAAAAAAACAGGTGGGCGATGCTTGTTCTTCTGGGAATATCAATCCCGGTTAACTATGTTTCAAATATATATGTTACCGGCTCAAACACTCCCTGGATAGATGCGCTATGTGTTTCAAGTCTGACAGGTTTTATTTTCTTTTTCTTTATTGGGATGTCATCAAAGAATATCTTCAAGGATCAGATAAGATTCGAAAAGCTGCTTGCAGATGACAGCATTTTCCGGGTTTTTCTTCCGGTTACTGTAATCATTTATCTTGTCGTGGTTGCTTTTGTTTCTTTTTCTGCAAGGATCGATCTATCAAACCATTTTTTGTTTTATCCCCTGGTAATATTCATTCTGCTATATCGAGCCGGGCTCAAAATCGAAAGGTCTTCAAATACGTTGCTGAAGAATGCCTATAAAGGGACTACTTACCTCGGAGAAAAAAGCCTCGCAATTTTCCTCATCCACCCTGCCGTTATTCATCTTATGCACAATTTTGATCCTTTCTATCCGTTAGGCGCCATTGCCGGATGGCTGATCGGAATTGTGCTGAACATTGTAATTCCATTATTGATCTGGGAACTGGCAGGCCGGATCATCCGGCAATTCGGCCGGGAGAAATAG
>JAIOQL010000327.1 GCA_021413405.1 Leptospira sp. | reverse complement strand
CGGAACCTTGATACCATTTCAACTTTTACCGGATAATTTTTGAACCTGCTCTGGAATGTATTGAAATGTTGCAGGCTGAGGATCGTTGTCGGAGCGACCATCATCACCTGCTTTCCCGCCATTATCACTTTGAAACTTGCACGGATAGCGACTTCCGTTTTTCCATACCCCACATCACCGCAAACAAGCCTGTCCATCGGACGTGTTGATTCCAGGTCTGATTTTACAGCCTCAATCGCCGCCAGTTGATCCGGGGTTTCTTCATATTCAAATTCAGCTTCAAATTCATCCTGCCAGATCGTATCAGGAGGATAGGCAAATCCCTGGAGTTTCATGCGGCTAGAATATAGTAATATCAGCTCTTCCGCCAGTTTATCTACCGATTCCTGGACTCTTTCTTTCTTTTTCTTCCATGAATTTTTCCCAAGAGAATCGAGGTGCGGCCTGTCACCTCCGCCGACATATCTTTGAACGAGAGAGATCTGATCCAACGGAACAAACAATGTATCCCCGTTTGCATATTCCAGTTTTAAAAAATCCCTAACCTTCCCGCCTGCTGAAGTTTTTTCTATTTTGAGAAATTTACCGACACCGTGATTAATGTGAACTACATGATCCCCTTCTTTCAGATCAATAAAGCTTTCAATAGCGCGTGACGCATGTTTCTTGAATTTTGTTTTCCGTTTATACGCCCTGCCGAATATATCATTTTCAGACCAGATTGTGACATTCTCCTCTGATAGTATAAACCCGTTTCGCAGTTCAGAGAGGGCAAGAATCAGTGAAATTTTATCTTTTAGGACCTCGAAAGGCTGAATTGCATCCTCTTTTGCCCGGACAATCCTGATCTCAGAATCCTGGAACAACCCGGATAACCTTTCCATTTGTTGCGAAAAGGAAGCAGTAATTATCATTTTTGATCCCTGATTTGAATTCAATTCCAGAATTTTTTCACGGACTTCGCGTATTTTTCCTTTGAACGCGTTGGTTTCTTTCAACGCGAGATTCAGTTCAGATTCTTTTGGCTCGTGCGACGGAAGGAGTGTTAGTAACACGCATTTTTTATTCACGAGTGATTCATATTCGGCGCTCCTGCTCAGCAATTCATCAGGCGGTATGCAAATAATTTCCTGGCTCCTTTTCGCAAATAGAGATTCATATTCCCTTTCTATCTGTAAAACTTTATCAGTGACTGCGTTATGCGACGATGAAACAATGACCGGGGGCTTCTTCCAGTAGCTGAAAAATCCGGTCTGTTTGTGTACAAGCGAAGTTAATTCTTCAAGAATAAGTTCCTCATCGGGTCTCGCAAGACTCTCCGGAAATTCTTTAAGTTTCCCATGATAGGCATCTTTTTCGTTCTCCGTCAAAAAAAATTCATCGGCCGGCAGAATAACTGCTTCGTTCAATGATTCTACAGATTTTTGTGTGAGCGGATCGAAGGTCTTTATCTCTTCCAAGATGTCTCCGAAAAAATCAAAACGGATTGGTACCTCAGAAAAAGAAGTGAACACATCAACTATTCCGCCTTTCACAGAGAATTCCCCAAATTTCTCACAGACTTCTGAACGCTCATATCCGAGTCCGGACAAACTTTTCAAAAAATCTCCCTGCGGAAATTCCTCACCCGCTTTTACAGAAAGAGACTTGCCGGATAACGTAGATGGATGGGGAACTTTCCGGATCAGCCCCGAAACTGACGTAAAAATAAGGAAAGTCTCTCCGGAAAGAATTTTGGATAAAGCCCTGATTCTTTCAGTTTTGGAATCAGGAGGATATCTGGCATAGTCATATGGAATTGCTTCATAACCCGGAAAATAAATCGTATCCTTTGAATCGACAAAACTCAAAGACTCGCGGTATAAAAACTCGGCTATTGTATTATCAGGTGCGACTACAATGACCGTTTCTCCCGGGAGTGCTTTATAAAGGGAACAGGCTACGAAAGAATGCGCGGAATCCGGCACTCCGGAAAACCGGAAAGAATTCCCTTTTTTGTAAGATTTAGAAAGGCCGGAACCTTCTATTTTTTTGGAATACAACTCAACTAAATCTTTCAATTGTTTACTCTTGTATTTTAAATAGCATGTTATCAATCAACCGGACTTCACCAACAAAAACAGCGATAGCTACAAGTACGTCACCCTTCATTGATTCTATTCCGGAAAGATTTTCAGGATTCAGGACCTCAATGTAGTCTATCCTGTTTAACGGAGAAGAGAGAATTACATCGCTCATGATTTCCCGCAATATACCCGGACTTTTTTCTCCTTTCAAAATCAGATCCCCCGCAATCCGGAAAGCGCGTGGAATCAGGGAAGCCGAATCCCTCTCTTTTTGGCCTAACCTTGCATTCCGTGAACTCATAGCCAATCCATCAGGCTCGCGGACCGTATCGAGACCGCTGACTTCAGTTCCAAATCCGCAGGATCGTGCAAATTCTTTGATGATTAAGTATTGCTGATAATCTTTTTTCCCAAAAAAAGCAAAGTCGGGTTGAACAATATGGAAAAGATTTGAAATTACTATGAGCACACCTTCAAAATGGCCAACCCTTGTTACTGCGCAAAGATTTTTCATCAGATGAGGAATTTTCATTTCAATATCCGGTACACCACCGGGATAAAACTTATCAGCCTCCGGCAAAAAAAGTATGTCGATACCCTCATTCCTGCATTTTTCGGAATCTGACTCAGTATTTTTCGGATAATTCTCAAAGTCCTTTTGATCATTAAACTGGGCCGGATTCACAAATATGGATACAACACTCACGTCTGATCTTTTTTTTGATTCGCGCATTAAGGCCAGGTGTCCTTCATGAAGATATCCCATTGTGGGAACAAACCCTATTTTTTTTCCAGAGCATTTGATCTGCGAAATTATTTCGCTCAATTCATCTTTACTTTGAATTATTTTCATCGCACCTTACTTTGACGCTGGTTCCGTGTTCTTCGTCCAAACCCTCAATCTCGCTCAGAGTTTTGACAAATGGGTACATTGAATTGATGGATTTTCTCGAAACCTCCTGAAAGGTCACCCGTTTTAAAAATGTATCAGTTCCAAGAGACGAATAGATCCTGCTTCCGCCAGCCGTTGGAAGAATATGATTTGTGCCTGTGATATAATCTCCCATAGCAACCGGTGAATACGGACCAAGAAATACGGAACCTGCGTGAAGGATTTTTTCAAAATCATCACGATAATTTTCTGTAATTATCTCAAGATGTTCTGGTGCGTAAAGATTAGAAAATTCAATGCATTCATTTATATCGGGAAAAATCAGAATGCAACTGTTTTCATCGATTGCCTTCTTCTTTATCGATAACCTTTTGGGCCTCTCTGTCATTGCAAGCTCCAGCTCAATGGAGACATCTTTTGCGAGTGATTCCGAATCGGTAGCCAAAATTGCAACGGAATCATCACCGTGCTCTGCTTGCGATAGCATGTCACAGGCAACCCACTTAGGATTCGCGGTTTTATCAGCTATGATCAACACCTCACTGGGTCCGGCTGGACTTTCAATTCCAATTTTTCCCAATCCGGAAAGATATGATTTTGCTGCCGCGACATACCGGTTTCCTGGACCAACAATGAATTCACTTTTTTCAATCGTTTCCGTTCCAAACGCAGCAGCGGCAACGGCCTGTGCACCGCCTAACGTATAGATCCTGTCAATCCCTGATATCCTGGCAGCATGGACCAGCGCTTTTGGTAGCTTCCCATCTTTTGAAGGGGGAGTGAAAAGATTTACGGTTTTGACTCCCGCAATCTTTGCAGGAATTGCACCCATCAGTATTGAAGAAGGATACAGCGCTTTTCCTCCCGGCGCATAAACTGCGACTGATTCAACGGGAGTGTATTTTATCCCGAGCCGGTTTCCACCGATATCCAATTCAATTTTCTTTCTAAGTTGTGCTTTGTGAAATTCTGTAATATTGTCCTTAGCTTCGGAAAATGCAACTATCCATTCCTTCGGAATAGAAAGTTCCTCTTTCCGGAAATCGATTTCAAAGCTTTCCAGTTCCACCGAATCAAATTTTTTAGTGAAGTCAAAGAGCGCTTTGTCCCCACTTTTTTTAACATCATTGATAATCGGGATAACTGTCTCGAGAGCATTCGACAGATCTTCCTTCGCGCGGTTGATGATGTCCTCACAGCTTCTCTTTTCGGAAACAGATAGCTTTTTTATTCTAATTGCCATTGAATACTAGAAGAATTTAGAGTATTTTAGTATCAATCGAAATGTCAAAATTCATAGACGAGGTTTTTATCCAGGTGAAAGCGGGGCACGGTGGCCCCGGTGCAATTTCCATGCGTAAGGAAAAATTCGTGGAATTTGGAGGACCCGACGGCGGCGACGGCGGTAAGGGAGGAGCAGTTATTTTGAAATCCGATCTTGCGGTCCAAACGCTCGATAAGTATATTCCTTTGAAAGTCTATTCCGGTCATGCCGGAAATCATGGTGAAGGAAGAAATAAATCCGGAAAAAATGGTGAAGATCTTGAGCTCAAAGTTCCGGTAGGAACACAGGTTTATGACGCAGAAACGAATGAGCTGATTCACGATTTCCTTTCGGAAGATGATGAATTTACAATAGTGCGCGGTGGTCGTGGCGGAAAGGGAAATGCCTATTTCAAAACTGCAACATTCCAGACACCGCGTTTTGCCCAGCCGGGCGAAGAAGGTGAAACGAAGAATATCCGTCTTTGTCTAAAGCTATTGGCCGATATAGGAATCGTAGGACTTCCAAATGCAGGAAAGTCAACTCTATTGAGTAAAATAACGGAAGCGCATCCCAAAGTGGCGGGATATGCATTCACTACATTGACTCCAAACCTTGGTGTTGTTCGCCGTGACAATGATACCTTCCGCTACACCCTTGCAGACATACCCGGGATCATTGAAGGTGCAAGCAAAGGTCACGGGCTTGGTCTTTCATTCTTGCGTCACATAGAGAGAGTTAAAGCAATCATATATCTTTTCGATGCGACTTCGATTGATATTGAAGAAGATTTTAAAATGCTCCAGAATGAACTTGCTACTTATAATAAGGCATTGCTCTATAAACCATACCTGATAGTTCTCAATAAAATTGATATCTGGGAGGATCAGGGTTTCACTTCTGAAGTGACGAAAAAGCTTTCCCACATGGGCAAAATAATTGCGATTTCAGCCGAAAAAGAAACGAATCTCGAAGAATTACTTTCATCTCTCGATGAGTTCCTGGTCAAACCTCCAATTATCCCTGCCAGTTAGCGAAGTTTTTTTCTTTCCAAAAATATCCTCAAACGGATAATTCCTCTTTATGCTCTATTTGAAAGATTATGAACGCGGCTATTCATTTGAAAAATCCAAATACAACCTGATAGAAAAAGACCTCCAGGAGAGATTGTATGGTGCATTCATTTGAAAGTTCCGATGAAAAAGGAAGACCTTTTCTTTGCAAATTCTGGAATCATTTGCCAGCGTATGGAGAGACTGCGATCATAGACGGGTCTTGGTATACAAGGGTAAGTCATGATAAAATCACTAAACTGATTTCAAAGGAAGAATATAAGAATTCATTCCAATTAATTTTAAATTTTGAAAAACTTCTTACAAATGATAATTATATGATCCAGAAATATTTTTTGCATATTCCTTCCCATGAACAAAAATCAAGATTAAAAAAAGCCAAAGAGTCCGGGAAAAAATGGCTCGTTTCAGACGGAGACTGGGAGCAGTTCGAAAAATACGATACCTATCTGGAATATTTTGAAAATTACCTGAATAAAACAAATCACGAAGCGGCACCGTGGCATGTGATCAGTGCTACAGATAAAAGTTTTGCGCGATTCACAATAATGGATACAATCATCACTAATCTTGAAAAGAAATTGGGAGTTGATTCCGCCAAAATTCTTTCACTTCTGAAAGAAGAAGCAGGTGTGTCATGAAAAAAATTCTAACATTAGGCGAAACCGATCTCACTCTTTCACTTTCACAGATCGAATATAAAACCCAGGTGAAGGATCTCCAGGAAAAAGTGAGGGTCCTTTCTCACCTCGCAAATAAAAAGAATCGTGGTACGATCGCAGTATTTGAAGGCTGGGATGCAGCTGGTAAAGGCGGATCCATCCGTCGTTTGACATCGACTCTGGATCCCAGGCTCTATAAGGTCAAATCTATCGCTGCCCCAAATGATACCGAAAAAAAACGCCATTATCTATGGAGATTCTGGACCATTATTCCACCGGCAGGGCAGATCGGGATTTTCGACAGGTCATGGTATGGAAGAGTTCTGGTAGAAAGAGTGGAAGGGTTTGCGAAACCTGAGGAATGGCAAAGAGCCTTTTCTGAAATAAATCAATTTGAAGAGGACCTCACCCTATCCGGATATATGCTGATGAAATTCTGGCTGCATATATCTCCTGAAGAGCAGTTGAACCGTTTCAATGGAAGAAAAAGTGATCCCCTCAAAAGATGGAAACTGACAGATGAAGACTGGCGGAACCGTGATAAATGGGGACTCTACGAAGAGGCTGCGGATGAAATGTTTGACAAGACATCGTCGCCTAACGCACCATGGTTTATTGTTCCTGCAATCGATAAGTATTATGCAAGAGTATTTATACTTAGAAAATTTTGCGAAAGACTCGAAAAAAACTTATCCTGACAAGGAGTAACGAATGTCAGAAACCGAAGAAGAAAAACCCAAAAATCACAGATCTGAAATAGTATTCGGTCTCACACTTTCCTTATTTGCTGCAATTCTTGCGATTACTGATCTTGGTGGAGGAAAATTCGGAGACGATGAAATCATAGCAATCAATGAAAAAGCTGCTCAATACAACTGGTTCCAGTCTAAAAGTGTCAAGCAATCCCTGACAGAAGGCCAGATCGAAATGCTTCAGACATTTACAAAGGC
This sequence comes from Leptospira sp., assembly GCA_021413405.1. GTDB lineage: Bacteria > Spirochaetota > Leptospiria > Leptospirales > Leptospiraceae > JAIOQL01. The sequence continues at coordinate 11,357 of JAIOQL010000327.1, read as the reverse complement.
TGGAGTTATTAGGCCTGAATTCAAAGAATCTATTTCCAGAATCGAGAAGCAATTCAATGAGGAGGTGAGCAGATACAAAAAAGAGAAAAAGGAAATTCTTCTTGGTTCCTCGAAGGTAGGAAAAGAAAATTGGGTTCAGGAAACAGACGGGAAACTCGGCATGATCATTGGAGCGAAGGAATGGGAAGAAAAAACAAAAGTGCTCGGAGATGCGGGAGATATTTTTGATGGCGCCGTGCTATTCCTCCAGCTATCCATTGTCCTCGGGGCAATCGGGTTGATTATCCAAAACGAAAAATTCAGATGGGTTTTTTTTGTAGTAATGGTTGTTCTTGGCTCAATTGGAGGCGTCTATTCAGGAATCGCTTTTTCCAAAGCTCTGGCGATTTAATAAAATATCTATTTCTTCAGGAAGATTTCCTTCCAGAGATTTTCCAGTGAACTGAGAGGTTTATTAATTTCATAGAATGCAAGTTCATAATCTATAATTACATTTTTAATCTGAAAATAAACATCTTCAAATCTTTTCCGGACGATCTCGATTCCGCAATTTCCGGAAAAAGTGAGTATTGAACGGGGGCCTGGCCTGTAAATCGTATCCCCTTTTTTCAGATATCCTGAAATAGTATTCCGGACACCTTCGAGTATCTCGAGAGTTCTTCTTTCTCCCATCGAACGCATATATTGCCTCAGATCCTGGAGGTAGAAATGAGAGAGAACTCCGGTTTTATTATTTTGAACCAAAGGATTCACATCGTTCAGAAATCTTCCTTCAAAATCCCCAAAAAAATCACGAAACACTGTTTCTGTTTTTCCCGGAAGATTGAGATAATAGCGCTTAAGTAGAGACCATAACATTTCGACAGAATAATCTTCGGGAGAAATTTCCTCTGGCAAAACAATGACCAGGTAAAGACACTTACTTGAAGACGATGCCCTCAATGCATAGACATTGAAATGATTTCCCTCCGTTTCCATTTTTTCGAGAAGAAGTCCGATTCCATTCTCTTCTGAAAGTCTCAGTTTCCCGGAATTAATAATTTCAAGACAATGTGGCTCCGTTGCAATGGGCAGGCCAAATCTGAAAATCACTTCCGTATCGTCAAAAACCATCCCCTGAAGAGATCTGGAATGATAGAAAAAATAGGTAATAGCACGCTCGAAATAGGATTTGTAGGGATCATTTGAAAATTTGATTAATTCTAATTTACCGATAAGGGATTTGTTAAAATCCTGAGAAAAGGCATCCTTCTTTGTCTCCATGCGATAAAAATCTATCAATTGAGTGCTATTCATGACGCCTTCTTTAATAATTATCGGACTCCGGAACCCATAAGATTATTTACTGGAAAAGACTCTAAAGATATAATACTAAAATTAAATAAAATTTAAAACCGGAAGTAAATTGTGCAACCAAAACACCCCCAGGAAATGATGAGCCTTTCGCAATATCTCATCGAAGAACAGCTCAAATTGCCTTATGCAACGGGAGATTTCACAGCTCTAATGAGCCATTTGGTCTATGCCGCCAAAATTGTATCCAGAGAGGTCCGCAAAGCCGGACTCCTGGATCACGTCCTTGGTGTAACGTCATCCACAAACATACAGGGAGAAACTGTAATGAAGCTGGATGAATATGCAGATACTCTTATTACCAATGCTATGAAGATTTGCGGGCATCTTTGCGTTATGGCAAGCGAAGAACATGAAAATATTATTGAAATACCAACAGGATATAACATAGGCAAATATACATTTGCATTCGATCCTTTGGATGGCTCTTCGAACATCGATTCAAATGTTTCGATAGGGACGATTTTTTCAATTCATCTACGTAAGACACAGGCCGGAAAAAAAGGCACAGAAGAGGATCTTCTCCAGAAAGGTTCCCTACAAAGATGCGCGGGATATATCCTTTATGGTTCTTCGACCATGATGGTCTTAACAATGGGGAACGGGGTCGTTGGCTTTACACTCGATCCATCCTGTGGTGAATTTCTGCTTTCTAATCCTGACATTAAATTTCCGGATTCAGGAAATATATATTCCGTAAACGAAGGAAATTACAACTTCTGGTCAGACGAAATGAAAAGTTATATCCGCCACATCAAACATCTTGAGACTTCCTCCGGACCAAAAACACTGCGTTACATTGGCTCACTCGTTGCTGATTTTCACAGGAATCTGCTGAAAGGCGGGATTTTCCTTTATCCGGAAGATGCAAAGTCAGAAAAATATCCGAATGGAAAGCTAAGAATGCTCTATGAAGCGTCACCAATGGCGTTTATCGCAGAACAGGCCGGTGGGATGGCAGTGAATGTGAAGGGGGAAAAAATTCTGGATTTGATACCTGGAAGTTTGCACGAAAGGACAACACTTGTGACCGGCAGCCGGAAAGAAGTCGAAGAATTTCTTAAATTTATAAAAAAATAAACCTTTGAAGATTTCTGATTTTTCAATATTTCTTTTTGACATTGAAGGAACAGTGGTTCCGGTCAGTTTCGTTCACGATGTGCTATTCCCCTATTCTAAAGAAAAAATGGGAGAATATATTCTAACTAATCAACTCCCGGAAAATACGCTCGAACGTATTTTTATTGAAAATAGTTCTGATTTTGCAGAAAACAAATTTGGAACCGATCTGCAAAAGGTTCCGTCAGAAATCCTGAAAAAAGAAATTTCTTCTTATCTTTTATACCTGATCAGTGTCGACAGGAAAAGTAATCCCCTAAAAGAAATCCAGGGAAAAATCTGGAAAACCGGATATGAATCAGGGAAACTGCAAAGCACAGTTTTCCCCGATGTTCCAGAATTTTTCAAACGAATTGCCGGTCTTAAAAAAAGAATTTCAATCTATTCATCCGGGAGCGTGGAAGCGCAAAAACTGATTTTTAAATATTCAAAATCCGGAGATATGACAGGATTTATCTCCAGCTATTTTGATACATCTGTAGGCGGAAAAAAGGATAAACAAAGCTATCTCAAGATTGCAGAGGAACTGAATGCTCCTCCGGAAAGGATAATTTTTTTTACTGATATAAATGAAGAAGCAGAAAGTGCGATCGCGGCCGGGTTCGAGGCTATAATTTTGGATCGTCCGGGGAATGCACCTCAACCAGATCATAGCTTAACAAAGATTCCGGATTTTTCCGGACTTTTGAATTAATCTATTTTCCCTTATATGTGTTCCAGCTTACGAGGTCTTCGAAACTCCGTCTCTCATCAGAAACCCAATCTATTGCCGGACGTTTGATAGAATCATCCATATAGCCTAAACGATAAAGCGCAAGAAGTTCATGAGTCTCAGGGACTTTCATAAGCTTTAGAATTTTGTTCCAATTTTCCGGAACCTCCATTGGAGTCGAAACAAACTGCAGGCCAATTCCGAGAGAGGTAGCAGTGAGCCAGATGTTTTGCAGGGCAGCTCCCATTGAAATCAGGGAATAGATCCCGGATTTCTCTCCCGGCCGGTATTCTGCTCTTTGGAGCATAAAACCCAAGAGAAGTGGAGCTTCGGAAACTATTTTTCGCGCATCTCTTCCGAGAATGGAAGGAACCTGTAGCCTGTTCAAAATCTTTACGCCACTGCTACTGAATATTTTTGAAATGAATGGCCGGAGTATCTTTGGAATCTTATCCACATAGATCCCGGATCTTTTGGAATCTATCTCTTCTTTGGAAAAACGAAAATATTTCAGATACCGATTGAAAAATGAACCCTCACTGATCAGGCGTTTCATTGAATCACCTGCAATCTTTCCAATTTCCTTCCTCAGACCGGGATCTGTAACAAGAATGAAATCCCATGGCTGGCTATTAAAATGAGAGGGAGCCTTATTTGCAGCAGCTATGATTTCACGAATGTGTTCTTCCTTAAGAGGCTTTTTTAGAAACGCTTTGTTTGCGGTTCGCCGTCTGAATATTGCTTCTTTTAATTCCATAGATTTCCGGATTCATTTCCTTTTTTGCTTTGTATGACTATAGAGATTTTCGATATAGCGAGCAACAAGATCAGCTTCGAGGTTCACAACTGTTCCTTTTTTCCAATGCTTCGCATTTGTTTTTTTGAGAGTTTCTGGAATCAAAATAAGTTCGAATTCACCCTTAGAAATTGAGGTCACTGTCAGTGATATTCCATCTACTGAAATACTTCCTCTCGGGATTATATATTTGCTGAATCCAGCCGGCATTGAAACCCGGAAGATTTCCACATTTCCATTGTCCCGAACTGATCTGGATTTTATTTTTGCGGTTCCGTCAACGTGCCCCTGAACAAGGTGCCCTCCAAGACGTGTGCTGAGAAGCATAGCTCTTTCCAGGTTCACCTCATCACCGGGAGCTAAAATTCCAAAATTGGTCAACTCCAGAGTTTTGAAGGATGAATAGAAAAGGAAAATATTTTTCTTCCTGTCTATTTCTGTCACCGTTTGACAGGCTCCATTGATACTGATTGAATCGCCCCTTTCTATATCATTGTCCGCAATTACAGCAGAGACAGAAAATTTCTTACCACCTTCTGTTTTTACTACACTATTTATTAACCCCGTTGTTTCGATAAGACCGGTAAACATAATTTTAATGACTGTATATAGTCCATGTATCATCTCCTGCTCTGGCAGTGAAATTACTTTTCATACCAGTAATATTTATTGCAGGCCTATTCCCGTTCCCAAGCAAATCAGTCCCTTCAATGATCAATACTCCGTCATTCGGAGAGAACTCTCCGGCACAAAAATCAAACATCAGATTTCCACCTTCCACGAGAAGGGTATTAATTTCATATTCCGCCAAGATACTAAGAATTTCCGATCCCGGATTCTCGAGAGAAATCTCATGCAATTTATAAGCAGATAAATTCCGGAGGACTGCAAGAAATTCGCTGGAATAAATATTTCCGCTTCTCTGGCCAATCAGAAAGAAAAGAATTTTTCTGGTTTTGTATTTTTCATTCAAACTGCTTTGCTTGCGAAAAAAATCTTCAGAAACTGCCTGTTCATCTCCAATAACAAATATTCGTAAAGGCTGGAAATAGAATTCATTCTCTTTGTGAAAAGCGGCCACTTCTTCTTTTGCAATTTCATTAAACAGTGTTTCAAAAAACAGATTACCGGCCTTTTCAACAGAAGCCCCTTTAACCGGAATAGGGCAACGGAAATCAAGACCCGGCAAATCCATTTGTAACGTCCCGGGTCCGACCAGCACTGCGTCAAATTTAGCTCTCAGAAATTGCGTAACAGCATCTGAATCATTTCCGGTGAATCGCCTGGTCTGTTTACCAGGAACACAGAAAAAACCGTCACGCGACAACGCAGCCTTCAGAAGAAAGGTAGGCCGTTTCTTTTGTATCCGACTAAAAAACCCAGAAAGGAAAGACTCTGCGATTTGAATTAGTGAATTTATCCGCGAAACAGCAATTCCAGCGCGACCGGCCTCTTCCAGTCCATTTCGTTTCTTGACTATAGGATTCGGATCAAATTCTCCAAAGAAAAGATTTTCTGGCTTTTTTTCAATTATCAGATCAATGCAAGGTGGAGTTTTCCCAAAATGAGTGCATGGTTCCAGCGTCACATATACGTTATGCGGCATTGATTTATCTGCAGTCATTGACCGGTATGCAAATTTCTCTGCATGATCAGAACCAGTCCGTTGAGTGTGACCTGATGAAATGATATTACCATCGGGATCAGAAATTACACAGGCAACAGGTGGATTTGGTGAAGAAAAACCCATAGCCTGAAAAGAAAGCTGAATTAACTTATTATATAACTCAGCTGATTTTTGTGGATCGTTGCATAAACCGTTCGCATTAAATCTTTTTTCTGGATAGTGCGCCATAAATTTCGATTACAGGAGCTGCAATGAAAATTGAAGAATAGGTTCCAATCACAATCCCGAAAACAAGCACATAGGCAAAATCATAAAGTTCTACTGCACCACTTATGATGATTGCAATGATCGATATGAGCGTTGCAACAGAAGTGTTGATCGTCCGACCAAGAGTCTGGTTGATTGATACATTAATGATGTGTGAAAATGTATCTTTCAATTTCCCGGAGGAATTTTCGCGGATCCTGTCAAAAATAACAATTGTATCGTTGATCGAATATCCAAGTAAAGTCAATAGAGCCGCAATAATTGGAATACTAGGTTTAATCTGGAAAAATCCAATCATTGCAATTGTAAAAAGAAGATCATGAACAAGCGCAAGGGATGCAGCAAGTGCAAATCTGAATTGAAATCTGAAACTCAGATAAACAGTCATTATTGCAAGGGTCGAAAGCAATAGAATGATTCCGGTGCTCGTCAGCTCTCCGCCGACAACTGCCCCGACCTGATCTGCACTCAGAAAATTATCCCTGTTTAATTTAAAATCATGTTGCAGCATAAAGATCAGCTCGTCAATAGAGCTCGGTTTCTTTTCCATCGTCGCATCTGCTTTTGATTTTTCACGTATTCTGGTGTTATAATCTGCAATTTTAGGGACAGCTCCTAACCCGATATCGATCTGAAAGTTATTCCTTTCCTTATCAAGCAGAATGATTACTGTTTCAATTTCTTTTTCTTTGAAATATTTTTCAATGTCCTGACGTGAAACCTTCTTGTCCATATTCACAACCGCGCGAAGACCACCATTGAAATCCAATGAGTGTGCAAACCCTTTGTGAACAAAGCTAGTGTATCCAAATCCGAACAGGATCATGATCACAGAAAAAGAAATGGATAGATATTTTAGTCTTGAAAAATCAATCATTTCCTACCTCCATAAACCCTGAAACCGATATTCAATTTTTTTATCCCGACCTTATTAACAAGAATATCCATAAGCAACCGGCTCAGAAGAAGTGAAGTAAACATAGAAGTGATAATCCCCCAGCAAAGCACAATAGCGAACCCTTTGATTGGTCCATTTCCAAGACGAATCATCAGGATTCCAGATATCAAAGTAGTTATATTACTATCAAAAATTGTCCAAAATGCATTTTCGAATCCATGCGTCACCGCAACCGAAAGAGGTTTGCCTGCCCTGATTTCCTCTTTTATCCTTTCGTAGATAATAACGTTAGCGTCTACCGCCATACCGACTGTGAGGATGACTCCCGCAAAACCAGGAAGAGTTAGAGTAAAGTCCATGAGAGATAATAGAGCAATGAGTATCACAACATTTGCGAGTAGTGCAATATCCGCGACAACTCCTGCCAGCTTATAATAGAAAATCATATAAAACATAACCAATACGAACCCAACAACTACTGATCTGAGACCAACTTCGATAGACTCAATACCTAACGTTGGTCCAATGAATCGCATTTCCAGAACTGATAAAGGAACAGGCAGGGCTCCTTCGCTGATCACATTGGAAAGCTGGATTGCATCTTCCTGGTTAAAACTTCCGGATATTTCTGCATGGCCTCCGGCAATTGGCTCATTGATTGTTGGATTGGAAATGACTTTATCTCCCCAAACTATCGCGAGATTTCTGCCTTTGCTTTTCGAAGTGACGTCGAAAAACTTTTCTGCACCGGCTGCAGTGAGACTGAACGACACTGTCCAACCGTAACTATTTGAATTGAAAGCCGGCCTCGCATTTGTCAGATCATTGCCGCTTAACGCAATGGCTCTTTCCAGAATCACAAATCTTCTCGGAAGAAGTGGTGAATTTGCTTTGTTTCCCCTCGCCCAGTATGCATATAATTTGAATTTGTCCTTGGGGATTTTATACTTTTCTTCCAGCTTAGCTATGAAATCATCCTGAGCAGCTTTGCCAAGTCTGGATGTAATAATTTTCTGGAAACGCACAATGTCTGTTTCTTCCCGTTTTCCTGCCTGCACCAAACCTTCTTCAGAATTTTCAATCTTTGATTCAAAACTATCTGGTGATTTCGGCTCTTCCAGCCTGTATTCAACTGTTTCCGTGTTTTGCAGAATTTCCAGTATCTGGGATGAATTGGCAACGCCAGGTAGAGAAACTTCTATTGAATCCTGGTCTTTTTGAATCCTAACCTGTGGTTCCGTCAGATTCTGGTTTGTGAGACGGTTATCGATGATCAGTTTTGCTTTCTCAAGCTCTATTAACTTCCGCGTTGCAGATAATGTGAAACTGTCCCGGATATCCTCAAGCCTGGAGGATGCTTTGTCTTTTTCCTGTTTCGATTTTTCAGGCGCTTTGAGTATTGCTTCAAGTTCTGAAATTTCTTTCGAATAAATATCTCGCAGCTTTGCCGCATAACTCTCAAAATCGCCTTTCATCACAACGCGCATACCGCCCTGTAAATCCAGACCAAGTTTAATAGTCATCGATTTGCCACCCCGGAACATTTTTTCGAGAGCGGTCGGTTTCAGATTGTTCTTAGATTCAATGAAAAGTCCTGAATTTTCCTGCGAAATCTGATTGATTTTTGCAGAAGTAATGAATCTTCCTTTGATCTGGAAATTTGACTCAGGAAGAATATCTATGATTTCCGGATGGATTTTCCACTGATTTCCTGCTCCGTAGTCTTTGCTCCACTTTTCCTTAAATGTATTTAGAAGCCTGTTTCGCTTCTCCGGACTAAATGTTTTTACTTCCGGATTTATTACCAACTCCAATTCCCTTTCTGCGAAATTGGGATATAGAATTATCCCGGACAATGTTAATATTACTATAGGAAGTACTACCCAACTGATTGATTTCAAAATTAACTCCTGGTATTAAAGAAAGAATTCACCTTTTTCTGTATCTGTTTATTGTAGTCGGCGATCCGCGGGTTGACCTGCCGGCACCGACACGGATCCTATAAATAGCAAATAAAATAACAAGACCGAAAATTATAAGTATTTTTTTATAATTGGAAAGACCGCTATAGAATGAATCAAGAAAAGATTCCTGTTTCGGAATGTTTCCTTCCGCTTTAACTTCCGGTTTTTTATCCCGGTCGGATAAAAATTCAATAACCTTTTTTTGAACTGAAACGCTTTCGGCCGGTGAACCTGACGATTCTTTGAATCCGGGGATATTATCGGGTTTGAGAGAAAGCTCCTCATCCACCCAAATTCCTTCGGTGTAACTTTTTTCAGGAGAAACTACCTTTAATTCCTCTGGTGGTTTCGTTGTTTTGATTTCCGGCTTTATTGGTTTCTGAACCGAACTGCCGTTTTGAAAATTTGGATTCTGCCGGACTGCTTTTTTCCGGAATCTCTTCCTTGGCTTTATTTTAACATTTTTCCGGGTTTGTTTTGCAACTTTTTTCGGTTTTTCATCGCTAACTTTATCAAGAAAATCGGCCCCTTCATCTGCCTGCGAAAATACAGGAAGATTTACAAAGAGAAAGATAATACAAAAAATTAGTGAATATGATTTCATAAAACTGGAATTACAGAAATTTTCCTATTTCTTCTTTTGAATCGTACTCGCGCTGAAAGTTACAAGTGTATCTTTTGCAATATTTAAAACAACTGATTCATTGTTATCTTTGAATTCAACAACCTTTCCATGAATTCCGGAAGTCGTGACAACCAGGTCACCTTTCGCAAGTGAAGCAATCATAGCTTTTTTCTTTTTCTCTTCATTTTTTTGCGGACGGATAACCAGAAAATACATTATCACGAACATGATTGGAATAAGCATGACTGTGGACAAAATCGATTTGCTCGAATCTGCATTTTCCTGTGCTAAAAAAATACTCATTTGAATAATTGAACCTAAATTCATCCTATAACCTCTTTAAAAAATTCATTCACTTTTCCGCTTTTTATCTGCTTGAGGCACGATTCAAAGCCTTCTTCAATAGTTGCCGAATGCCCAAGTAAAAACTGCGCGGCACCTGCATTCAACGCTACTGCATAGGTTCCCGAGATTTCTTTACCTTCGAGAACATTTCCAGAGAGCCGGATTGCATCTTCTTTTGATGCACAAAAAATTTCATCTTCTTTTAATCCGGTAAGCTTAAGGACTGAAGGATCAAAAATTTCATGCAATGATTCCTCTCCTCTGCTCAATACATAGTCAGTCGGCTGGAAGATCGAAAATTCGTCAAATCCATCCTTTGAATGGCACACAATGGATCCCTTTAAACCGAGGCGCTTCAGAACAAACGGAATCTTTTCCAAAAGTTCCGGAGAATAAACTCCCATAATCTGGAAAGGAGCACGGAATGGATTACTCAAGGGCCCAATAATATTAAAAAAAGTCCGAAAACCAAGTTCTTTTCTGACATTGGCAGCAAACCGCATCGAAGGATGCCATGTTGGTGCGAACAAAAATGCAAAGCCTTTTTTGGTAAAAAGCTCCTCCACTTCATAGGTAGTCAGGTCTATTTTATAGCCTAGTGCATTCAGAATATCGCTCGATCCCGAAAGAGAGGAGACTGATCTGTTCCCATGTTTCGCAATACGTATGCCCATGGATGCAAGAGTAATCGCGGCTAACGTAGAAATATTCAATGAATTTTTTCCGTCTCCTCCGGTACCGCAGGTATCCAGAAAATCGAAATCAAATTTCCCTACCGGTTTGAGAGCGCTATCCCTCATAGCTAGGGCAAAACCTGCCAATTCCTCAGAGGATTCCTTTTTGATTTTCATGGAGGTGAGAAAAGAAGAAAGCGCAATTTCAGAAACTTCGCCTTTCATCACGGAAATCATAAACTGATAGGCTTCCTCTTCAGAAAGAGAAACCATTTCAACAGCTTTGTGCAAGATTAAAGCGATGTTCATTTGCCCTTCATCATTAATTTATATATTTCGCCCGGTTTCAAAAGTTCAGAGTTAGTGAAAAGATACCTCATTCCGGAAAGAACTGTAATAAACGTTGTGAATAACATTGCGAAATAAGGAATAAAAGTTGATAAGTAAAAAATCACTCCATCGGCACCAGATCCGGCCTGCACAAACTCATCAAATCTCATGGAATTCTCTAATGCAATCTGGAAAACGGTTTTTCCCGCCTGCCTCCCCGTTTCATAAAGGCCATTGATAGTATTTCTTTTTCCAATTGATACAAGCATAAAGAAAAACAAAATCAGTACTATTGCACTCATCTGAAAAGTTGTTTTCAGTTTTCCCATCATTGTCGTACGAACTGATTTTCCCTGACGGATCGCGAGAAAACGAAGCGTAGTAATCAGCATATCTCTTAGGATAATCAGAAGAACCATCCAAAGTTCGATCTGATCATCCAGCAGAATAAATGTAACGAAACACCCTACAACCAGGATTTTATCAGCAAGGGGATCCAGAAATTTTCCGAATTCAGTTTCCTGCTTCCATTTTCTTGCAAGGTACCCGTCAACAAGATCCGTGAGAGATGCAATAACAAACATTACGAAGGCAATGATGTGATAAAAAATTTCATCCTGGAATAGAAAATAAACAAAGAATGGAAC
>JAIOQL010000326.1 GCA_021413405.1 Leptospira sp. | reverse complement strand
CCTCCACGAACCCGAAAGGACAAAAAATTCTTGTCCCCGGCCTCAAAACAACCGCAAACCTTTTGCTAAATATTTATCTGCAAAAGGATCTTGAACCCATTCCCATTCGGTATGATCTAATCATCGATAAACTACTAAACGAAGAATTTTTGTATGGAGTAATTATTCACGAAGAAAGATTCACATTTGAAGCAAGGGGGCTGGAAAAAGTTATCGACCTGGGAGAATTCTGGGAAAAGAAAACAGGAAAACTAATTCCGTTAGGCGCCATTGCAATACGACGCGACATTGAATTGTCGATCCAAAAAGAATTTGAAAGATCGCTCCGGGAAAGCCTTTCACTTGCATACAAAAATCCGAATAGAGCAAAAGACTATTCTGTCGCTTCTGCTACTTTAGTTCATTAATTATTTTGGTCATCAGAGCTGCCACCCTGACAACGTCATCCTCCGTTGTTCTCCAATTCACAAATGCTGCCCGGATTCCTTTCTTTCCATTATACACAGTCGGGGTCATAAAGACCTCTCCCGTGTCATTGAGTATCGTTAAAAATTTTTCGACATTTTCCTGGCTTTTTTCTCCATTCAACGCAAAGCAAACAGTGTTCAATCTAACAGGAGCCAATAATTCAAAGTCTTTATTATTCCCGATAAACTCTCCGAACTTATTTGCCAAAGCAATGCTATTTTCCACAATATCCTGATACCCTTGCTTGCCATAAGCGACCAAAGAAAACCAGACAGGCAATGCTTTAAGTCGCCTTGAATTTTCCGGCAAAAAATTTAGATAACTGAAATTTTCAAGCGGGTTTCCCAAATAAGGAGCATTCGAGTTTTGGAATGTTTCAACTTGCAAAAGTTTATATTTTTCTTTTACAAAAAATACAGCGCTTTCATAGGGAACGTTTAACCATTTATGGCAGTCAATCGTTATGCTGTCTGCATTTTCCCAGCCGCGCAAAAGATGTTGATGAGTTTTGGAACAAACAGCAAAACCACCGAAAGCAGCATCAATATGCCACCAAAAATTATACTTGCTTTTTAGTTCTGATATTGCTTCAAAATCATCGAAATCAACCGTGTTTACAGTTCCACCACTTGAAATCAGTATGAATGGCTTTCCGTTGAAGTCTAAAATTTTCTTTTCTAAATCTACAATATCTATCGCCTCTCGATTGCCCTCCATCGGTTTAACTTTAGTAAAATTGTTACTGCCTATGCCCAACAGGGAAAGTGACTTTACTGCGGACGAATGCGGAGTTGCTGACAAAATATTAATTTTTCCGGAAACACCTTCTTTTGCGAAATCTTTTCCCGATTCCTTGCCAATCCATTGCCTGGCAACAGCAAGACAGCTAAAATTAGACATGGTCGCCCCGGTAACAAAGCCTCCCAAAAAATTCTGAGGCAGCTCAAAAAGATCCAAAAGCAATCGGATTGTCTCCAATTCAATTATTGCAGAAATGTCACCTTGTCCTTTCGTTGCAAAAGAATTTTGATCGTAAACAGTAGTCAACCAATCACCGACTATTGATGCAGGTGTAGAGCCGCCAATCACAAGCCCCCAAAAGCGAGGCCCGGAAGTAGAGACAATGATTGGCTCAAATCTTTCATTGAATTGCCCAAGTGCATCCAACGCGCCCAAGCCATGCGCAGGCAAATTCATTTGCGAATTTATTGTTTTTTTAGTGGAGGTCTGCCTGTCTGAAATATTATTTAAATATTCAAGCCCTTGTGTTTTTGTTGCTTCGAGCAAAACATCAAGTTGTAATAAATCTTTTTGTAATTGTCCATTCATCATTCATTCTTTCCTATACATCCAAATTATCGAGGAACGCAAAGCATGCAAAGAAATTATCCGATCGATTTGCCCTGGAGCTTCGAAACGATTTCAATTGTCGCCTTCGATTGATTTAAAGTATAAAAATGAATTCCGATGGCTCCTGATTTGAGCAAAACTTCGCATTGGCTAACAGTGAAATCCAGGCTTCTTTTCAAAAATTCCACCTGGTCATCCTTTACCTTCTCCAGGGAGCTGATCAGTGATTGCGGAATCTCGCAACCCGCCATCTGTCTGAACCGGTCAATTTGCTTAAATTCAGTGATTGGCATGATTCCGGGAACAACCGGGACATGTACGTTAGCCGCAATTACTTTCTCCGTAAATTGATCAAAGACCGAATTCACAAAAAACAGCTGCGAAATGAGAAACTCCGCCCCTGCATCAACTTTCTTTTTTAGGTTGATAATCTCTTCTTCCATGGAGATAGAATCGGGATGCTTTTCCGGGTAGCATCCGCCCCCGATACTAAATCCGAATCCTTCTTTCTTTATAAATGTAATGAGTTCCGTTGCATTAGAAAACCCATCTTCCGTTTTATGAAACTTTCCCTGTCCCTGCGGCGGGTCTCCGCGAAGAGCAATGAGATTCACAATCCCCGCAAGTTCGATCTCTCTCAAAGTATTTCTTATTTCATCCCTGCTTGCACCAACGCATGTAAAATGGCACATCGGCGGGAAGGAAAAATTATTTTTTATCTTTCTGGAAATCTCAAGAGTCTTTTCTCGCGTTGAACCGCCAGCCCCGTATGTCACAGAAACAAAACCAGGGTCAAGAGCCGACAGATTCTGGATCGTCTTAAATAGCTTCTCCTCTCCTTCCGGTGTCTTGGGAGGAAAAAATTCAAAGGAAAATACGGGAGCCTTCCTGTTTTTATATATTTCAGTAATTTTATTCATACAGTTCTATTGAAGACAAATCAGCACGGGGATAAGAAGCTTTCCTTTCTTGCAGGAACCAAGGGCCTTCCCAACTAGCATTCCTGGCTTCAGTTTGGCCGGATCCGCCTTAATTGCATAACCTGCCGACAATCCAGCGACAAGCAGATCTCCCGGAGAAACTTCCCCATCTGAGGCATCTACATTCAAATTGACAATGCCGGATAACGCAACAAGCAGAACATCCGAAGATTTTTTTTCTCCAAGTTCAAGAGATGCCGATTTAACAGCAACACCGGCAACCTTAGTTGAATATGAATTTTTTGACTTGGCAACTTTCCCTTCCTCTCCCGAAAGAACTACAAGATCCCCTGGTGAAATTACATCTCCCTTTGCCAGAGCAAAATACCTCGCAATGCAATCCTGACCGTTTGCTTCACTAATCCGGAGCGAACCCCGGAATAAGGAATCCCCAATTGCCAGAATTGCCTTCCCGGATCCAACAATGTCTTTTTCTTTAATTCCGGATCCTACGGCAGTCATTGCATAATTTTTTTGTGAACTGAATATCCCGCCATACCCGTTATCCGACACACCTAATATTCCGGCGGACTCATCTGTTGTTCCTTTTGAATATCCAGAAACTCCAAATTTATTGGCAAAACCCAAAAGGCCTTCTGACCCACCGACCCCGGCAATCCCGGCGCCTTTTTCATTTTCATTTTTACCGAATATTACAGAATGATTTTGCGGAGGTGCAACTATATTCTTGAATTCTGATTCAGTAGAGCCGGAAAGCCGGATTAGTCCCGAATGAGAATTGAAATCATGATTCACTGGAGAATAAGGATGAGAATGTTCTTTCGGTTCCCGTTTATCCGAAAGTCTCGGATCATCGGCAGTCACAACTTTCCCGGACGAATCTACTCCTGGCCTGGAAAGCATCACGATTCCAGCTTCATCGAATTCGGCCGGTCGTAATCTCTGATCATTTCCCTGAACGACGACTCCTTCCTTATTTTCACCGGATTGTGCAAGCTCGACAATTCCATGACTTTCTGTTGTAGCTTTTTTGAGCCGTTTATCATTTCCCTGAAGTGCAGTTAGAGGTTCTTCCTCACCGTTTCCAGCAAA
>JAIOQL010000325.1 GCA_021413405.1 Leptospira sp. | reverse complement strand
GGTGGTGGTCTTGCCTTCGCCTCCTTTCTGGTTGGTAATGGAAACTACTATCATTTTTTGGGGTCCTGCTTTGCCTGCATCTCACGAATTTCAGCAATTCCGAATTGATCAATAGAAAAATTTAAATTGTCAAATATTTTCATTTTTGCCTGCTACAATTTGATTGTCGGATTTGAGTTGTTGAATAATGAGAAAAGCCTCGCCCCCGCGTTTCTTTTTCGATGATTTTTATTCTCTTGTAAGCAGGATCTGATTTAATTTTGAGCAATATTGCTCTAAGTTATTTCTTCTAAATTCCTGGCAACCTGGAAAGTGTCGGACGTCCGACGTGACTGCCTTCTTCGGTAAGGGATCTGATTTTGCTTGACAGTCTGCTTAAATTTAAACATTTTTCCTGAATGGATTCAACCCTTAGGGAACTGTTTTTCGCGAACACGGATGAGAAATCATTTCGAAGTAAGCTCCCGGGTTTTTTGGCGAAATTTATTGCTACAGTCGGTGGAAATTGCGGGCTGGTGGTTCTGCTTTCCGAGTCCGGAGATTTACTTGAGGAAGCTGCGGCAATCGGCTATGGCGAAGATGGATTTTACTATAACTTTATGACTAGAGGCGGAGGAAATTTTGAAAGAGTTGAGGGTTCCGGGAGTCCGGTGCTTTTTATGGCAAGTGAGGCAGAGGTTTTTCACCAGAGCTCTCAATCTCTTCTGGTTCAGAGGATATTGTCCCGAAACAAAATGGCTGGCTTTTTGCTGGTCGAAATGCCTATGGATTTTAGGGATGAAATTTTGCTTCTCGTTGGGTTTCTCGCGTCAAGAATATCGGGTATAATTGACTCCAAATCCGGGCATTCCGGGGGCCCGGGGGAAGTTCCTGTAAACAAGAAGCGCGAGGGTTTTGTGGCGGTAGAATTTCTGATAAACTCAAATCCTGTACTCCGGCAAGGTATTGAAGAATGGGATGTCGCGTCGCCGCTCCTGATTTCCGGTCCTCCTGGATCGGGCAAGAAAAGTCTGGCGCGGTACTTGTGCGAAAAAAATCTATTGAAAGGACAGATGGTTCTCATTAGCTCGCTCCCGGATCAGCTTATTAAGATGGAAAAATCCCTCGAAGTCTGGCGGGGAATGGCCCGAAATGGGATGATCGTATTCGACAAAATGAGTGGTTTGAGTATAGGGCAGCAGAGATTATTTTACGAATTTCTGCTGGATCGGAAATCCGAATCTCAGCTGGTATTTATTGATGATAACGGGAAAAAAGAGGAAATTTACCTGCCATTTTGGGACATTCTAAGCAAGAATGTACTGAATTTGCCCGGCGTGAGCAATTTGCCAAAATCTGAGCTAACGGAACTGATCAGGCAGCTTTTTTCGGATCTCTGCAGGAAATACAATCGGACCGGCCTGAATCTTACTCCGTCCTCTTTGGACAAACTAAAATATATGAGTTTTCCGGGAAACCTGGCAGACTTGACTAATATCCTGGAGTATTCAATTTTACAGTCCACCGGCAGTGAAATTCGGGAGCAGGACATTATCCAGAATACGGAAAAGGGCTTTCAGGCGATCGGAATCCAGGACTCAGAAGAACTGGATCTCCGGAAATGTGTAGAGGCCCTGGAGAGGCAGAAAATTCTGCTTGCTTCCCGTCTGTTTTCGGGTAATCAGATCAGGATGGCAAAAGCAATGGGGATTTCAAGGGGCTCTTTACAGTATAAAATGAAGCAAATGGGATTATAATGGAAGAAACGCTTTACGAAGAAAAAAAAACACCGGCAGGATTTTTGATAAAAGTCCGGCTGGGGAAGATGAACTATGTGGTTTTTGGACCTTCCGGACCTGAAATTCCCAAGGGTTCCAAGAACAATTCCATAGTTGTAAATGTTCCGAAAGTAGTATTTTTAGGTTCAGATTTTGACCTTTCCCATTTTCATCTTGGAGAACTGAGTTTTGTCAATGTAAAAGCCGGCAAGCTTGTCATCCCATATCAGCACGGGGGCTCCCATGATATCAAAACAATTTTTCTTGG
Source organism: Leptospira sp. (assembly GCA_021413405.1). Lineage (GTDB taxonomy): Bacteria > Spirochaetota > Leptospiria > Leptospirales > Leptospiraceae > JAIOQL01. The sequence goes on along the minus strand of JAIOQL010000325.1, from coordinate 4,828 downwards.
ATCAGGGAGTGAAAGCGATATCTTGCCGGTTCTGATTTATCATTTTATGAATATTAAAGAATTTATGAAGGCCTCCGAGGCTGGGGGAGAGTTCAATCACCTCGTTATTGACGAGGTTTTTTCGCGTCCGGATATGGTGAATCTTAAAATTCGGTATCATTCACTGAACATACTGATTCTAAAAAAGAAAATTACCGCAACAACCCAGGTTCAAAACATACCTGAATCCGAAGGGGACAGGCAGGTTGTCGACTCCGGAAAAGTTCGTGCTACTGATATAATTTCGACAGGATCCAATCTGAACATGTATTCCGGGAATCCGGTTTTTCTTGCCAGAATCCATCTCCGAAACATGGAGCTGGATAAAGTGAAGCAGATTTTGTTTGATTTCAACCTGAGTTCCGAGGATGTTAAATTTATAAAAGCCTTTCTCGCCGTCATGATTAAAAACGAAAACAATAAAGAGGAACTTGAGGCGAACAAAGAGAAGCTCAAGAACCTGGACGAAATATTCCGTCTTTCCCTTCTCATTCAAAACAAAGAAGAGGTTCAGTTTGAGAAAGAGCTCGAGGCAGGATTCTCGCGAGAAGCAGCGAATATGATCAACACCCTGCTCGAAAAGTACCAGGATGAAGCAAAGAACGTAGAAGATGAAATAATGTATTGGGAATGGAAATATAGAACCCGCAGGATACTGACCTGAAAGCTGCCAAAAAAAGTCAAAATCTCCGAAAAAAGTGTTGCTAAAGCATGCAATTTGCCCAAAATAACGCCATCTGTCATGAAATATTATAAAAATATTAAAAATTTGGCACGCTTTTTGATTTTGTCAACTTGCCTAATAGGAACCATGTCGGTTCGCGCTGATGAGTTTCAATTTCATGCTGAGGCTGTTTCTTCTGTTCTTTCAGGAAATTCAGAGATTGTGATTTTCTCGGAAAACAATTCTTCCTTTTTGACCTTTGATAAAATTCAACTATCTTTGAAAAATAAAATCGAGATTAGTCCCGCCGGATTTGAACATTTGACAGGGGCGGTTCAATCTGATTTTGAAAATATCCCACTGCAAATTTTTCAGTTGAAGAATCCCCTGTTTTCCGGGACTGCCTTTGATAGAAAAATTTCATCACCCGAAAACATGGTATCGAAAATAGTCTTTTTAAGTTCTGTTGCAATGAAAATCGTCGGCACGGAAGTACATCTTTCCCGGGGAATTGGGGGCTTAAGAAATCTGAATCAATGTCTGTCCGTTCTCCGGGCGAAACGGCTGAACCATGTGCTTCATTTTTCAGAAACAAGTATCCCTGGTTTCTTATCCATAAATTCTTCAAGGGAGGGGATTCCTTCGGGATATGATTCTCGGGAAGTGCATCGCAAAAAGGGTAACGAATTATTTCGCACTCTAACGTCAGGGGAATTTATTTACAGGGCATTGCCTGATTTCGGACCGAGGAATATAATGCTGCTGTTTTCTCCAGTCGGGCCTTTGCAAGAAAGAATTGGATTTGAGTTTGCTTTGCTGAAAAATGGGATCTTTGTCAATGAGGCGAGCAAAATTGACGGATTTGTTGCGGACAATAACTATCGCGTGAGCTATCCACTGGAGATTCACAGGGTTGAGGCTTTATCAGCATCCGGGTGTCATCTGAAGCGACATAATCAAGAATTAGGGGGACAAATAGGTCTGTTTTCAGATCGGATTATGTCCATATCACCTGATTCCCCAAAAGAATTTATTGTATAAAGAGATCAATTCTAAATCATGGTCTGCGAATATGACAAATAGGGCAAAAACAGCATTTAGTAAGCTTCTCAACTCAATGAAAAAGCTTACAGTTGAGGTAAACGATCAGGAAATTTGCCGGAGGCTTGAAACTCTGATGGTTACGAGCAAGGAAGATCTGAATCTCTCTTCCGTGAAACTACTTTTGGAAAAACCACTCGATTTTGACCCAAAAGATATCCCCGAGCCATACACCCAAAATATAAGGCATTTTATATATATGGTCAAAAGAAATGAAAAACAGGGAACGAATAAGCATCAATTTAATGAGGGTGAAGCACCGGCAAGAGAACGTGCAGTCGCGAAACCCCGAAAAACTGCTGTAACATCAAAAACGCATTAAAACAATCTAAAATTTTGGTTGTAGTCAGACGTCAGTGAAAATCCTTTCGGGTGACAGGAAACCTCAGAAAATTCTTTCTCCCACAGATTCCCTTTTTCGGCACAAAACAAAAAAACCCGCATTGCCGCAACCGAGTCGTCCAGCGCTTCATGAAAATGAGTTCCGGGATCAAACTTCTGTGATCTTCTCGATATTCCAAATTTTTCACGCAAAAAATGAAGATTATATTTTTTGAATTCGGGGAAATGCTTTCGGGTCAGCTGGACCGTGCAAAATACGGGAAGGGTGGGAAATGCAATTTTTCGCCTTTGCGACTCGCAAATGAGAAAGCCCAGATCAAATTCAGAGTTTTGAATAATAAGTATAGAGTCTTCTAGGAAATTCGAAAATTGCGAAAGCACTGTGTCGAGGGACGGTGCATTCATGACCATTGATTCAGAAATTCCGTTGATTTTCTGGGCAATCGGTGACAAAGCTTTTCCTGGTTTTACCAAAGAAGAAAAAGTTCCGAGGGTCATCCCCGATTTGTTAAATCTGATTCCTGCTGCTTCAATTATTTCCGCTTTTCCCGGAGTCAGTCCGGTCGTTTCAAGGTCAATCGCTGTAAATTCGAGTGAACTCAAGGATCTATTTTTCCAGAAGGAAACACCATCTCTCACAAAGGACATTCCGGAGAAAAGGTTAAAAAAAGCCATATAAACATGATAAATCTGTGCTTTTTAGTGTGGTGACCACAGGAAGAATCCAAAAAACCATGAAGGGGCCCTAACTGCCCGTTTGCCGGCAGAAACGAGCCAAAATCAGGCATGTTTCGGCTAATTGACCAAAATAACTGGTCAAAATTAACCAATCTTTGCAACTGCCCGGACAGCAGCGGTGAAGGCCCTCATCTCAGTTCGTTCTAAATGATCTCACCAGCGAGCGGGAAAGAGGCAAAACATAAGCTCTTTGTCCCAATAATAATACTTAATCTCTAATAACCAATAAATAAGCAAGAAAATACAAATTTCCCACACCTGCCCATTTCTCGTTATCCGCATTGGGGCACAGGGAACGAAGCAGTAATAAAAAGTTTCCCAGGCTCGCTTTTGCCGTAAATGACCTTCAACGGGCATCTCGATTCATTGCTTCGCAAGGAGCGGGGAATGGCGCGGGGCATCTAAAGTCTCCGGCATCGCACCAAACTGCCCATATTTGGACTGGCGCAGCATCGCTGCTTCGGCCGAAGATCCGACGCACATACGGCGCTGGGGGAAGGGTAACCATGCGTTACTGATTAATGACATTCTGTCATGTGCATGAAAAAACTCGATGTATGACGAGATGGCAGCGGGCAGGCTTCGATTTGTCCAATTTGTCTTTACAAAATGGCGCCGTTCATTACTATAATGGGATGGCTGAGGTTATAAAATTAAGGGTCAAGTGTCACGCTTGCACTAATAGTATAGAAGGATCTGCTAAATACGGCTCCGGGCACTATGTCCCGGAGGGAGTTGAGTTTGATTTTGTTGCAATTGGAAAGGTAGAGACCCCGAAAGGCAGGTCCGTTAAGGCTGAGCTCACTTGCGTTTGCCCTCACTGCGGCGTGAAGTGTAAATATACTCTGTAAAATGCCGAAAGCTAATAATGCAATTGCTTAAAATGAATCACTTTAATGAAATTAAGCGCTTTTGAGCTGGCATTGATCTTTGATTTGCCTATCGCTATAACCGGCTGCTTAAGTTTAATTTATAATCGGGCTAATAATGGGCATACGCTGAGTCGTGTCTACCTTTACTTGTCGAAATTGTGAGAAATTTGTTGGCCAATTTTGGCTTAGAAATAAGCTATTAATTAATATTAGCAAATAAATCGGTTAAAATTAAGCATCTATCATCTTCTACGACCATTTCTTTTTGAAATGTTAGCAGGAAATTCTTTACTTTTTCGATGGTGGCTTCAGGGCTTAAATTATTGCTTCCAGTCAATGCCCGCAGTAAACCCCGTTCACCGAGCATCTGCTTGCTTTTATTAAATGATTCGGATATCCCATCAGTATAAAGAACTAAGCGTTCTTTTGGTGAGATTGATATTTCGGTGTCTCTGAAATGCGATTTTTGAAACAAACCTAGTACTTTTCCGGTCGGTCTCAGGAACCTGGCACCTTTTTGTCCATCTACAAGCTCGTATAAAAATGCTTTTGGATGGCCCGCATTGCAATATCGGATGATTTTTCTTTTCAAATTGATATGAACATAGATGGCCGTAACAAAATTATCACCGATTTTACCATAGAGATAGTCGCTTAACTTCCGGAGTAATTTTTCGGGTTTGTCCTTATAATGGAGGTTTTCATCAAAGCCGAGCCTGAGAGTATTGATATGCATCGCTGCGCCAATGCCATGGCCGGAGATATCTGCCAGAAACAGGGCATATTCGTTATCATCAAGACGGATTACCCTGTAATAGTCCCCTCCAACAGTCATCAGGGGGGAATACCAGACCGAGAAATGAATCCTTTCGTCACCTTCTGGTAGGGTCTGCTGAAGATTTTTGTTCTGTTGCTTGCCGGCCAACCGGATTTCTGAATCCATTGTTGCTTTTTCTTTTATGATTTCTATTGTTGCACTTTTCTGTTCAGAGAGGTTTTTTTCCAGTTCTCCTGCAAATTCGCTGTGTAGAACTTTTATGAAATCATCGGAAAGGTTTGTGATGATTTCTTT
>JAIOQL010000324.1 GCA_021413405.1 Leptospira sp. | reverse complement strand
TTCAAAAAATGAAAGACTTCTTTTCCCTGCGATTTCAATTCAGCAATTTCTTCTGAATTTTGATAATTGGTAGTTCCTGCTTTGTATGCAAAATCCATAATCGCTTTACGTAATCCTTTGTGTACTTTTCGAAACAGATCTATTCTTTCCATTGAAACAATCTCCTTTTAATATATCAAATTTAGCACGGGGAAATGGATTCGTATTGGAAAAATGCGACATCCCATGAAAAAATTTACAAATCCATGAAAAATTTTTCGGGAGAAAGACCGGTCATATATTTAAATTCATTTATAAAATGCGCCTGATCAAAATACCCGCAATCAAAAACAATATCCTGAAAATTCTTACCTATTAATTTCATTCCCAGGGTTTCCCTGAATCTCAAAATACTTGAAAATTTTCTCGGGCTAACGCCAACAGCGGTAAGAAATCTTCTTTCCAGCTGACGTTTGCTTATGTTCAGTTCTTTTGCAATTTCCGAAATACGGAGATTTCCTTTTGGATTCTTTATTTTTTCTATAGCTGATTTTACAATAAGATCCTGTTTTTTCCGATCCAAAATTGAAAGCAGTATCCCATTAATCGCTTCATACCTTTTTTCTTCCGGACTTTCCATAATTTTTTCTTCGATTTCGGAATACCTGGATCCGAGATCAGACAATGCTATACTTTGTGAAAAGAATTCAGAGGGTGGTTCGCGAAAAAAATTGGCTGCACCCGTTTCCTGAAAAGATATGATTAAGGATGATGTTCCGGGCTTACTCTGAAATATTCTATACTTGTCAAGAATTCCTGTTACTCCGGCGGTAGCAAGACCACGAGTTGTACCGTCTGCTTCGCAAACAGCGATCTTTCCTTTTAACTGAAAACCTATTACAACCGATGTATCCGGAAGAATTTTATATGTATTTGCTAAAGAATTTTCCTGGATTACGATTCTTTTTATAAAAGGCCTTAGCAGCGGATCAAGCGGAATCTCCATTTTAATTTTATTCCATCAGACAGTTGAACAGGTATCTATTTCCCTATATAACGCAAAGAATTCGTACGGAAAAACCGACTTTCTGATTGCAATCGCGATTCCCTATTTTAAAATATAATACAAATACCTTCAAATTTTGGGAAAACAATAAAAAATATCTCAAATGAATTTGTTTTATGCAAGATAATAGACTCATGAAGTCTTTGTCTTCGGCCCTGATCCTTTCCCTGACATTTGCCGGTTTTTTTCCTGTTGTGGCGGAAGGAGAATTTGAAAAAGTAAATCGAACAGAAAGCATTTCTCAAGGCGAAATATACATGAATCAGGCCAAAGAATATTTTGCGGATGGACTGTATGGTGCCTGTATCGAAAAAGTTAAGGATTTTCAGTTGCTTTTTAGGGATCATCCTTCTATGCTCAAATCTTATAAACTTCTCAGTGATGCCTACCGGAAAATTGACCGGATTGATCGGGCGATTGATGCAGAAATGAGGCTTTATAAATCCAGTCCGATTACCGAAGAAGGGCTTTCGGGATATCTTTCTGCAGCCCGTTATATGGCAAGAACAGGAAAGATAAAAGATGCCAGAAAAGTATTCGAAGATATAAAGGCCCAGGTATATTCTGTCAAATTGGCGCAAGAAGCCGACCTGGAACTAAGGCTGATCCAAATAACGGAAGAAGAATCCGGTCAATAGCTGCATTTTTTTATATTGTATTGAAATTCTACCCTTAAATTGACCGATAATTTAGCATACGGTGAAATATATTTTCTTATTTAATATGCAATTTCATTTGAAAAATCCAAATACTTTGAAAACAGATACTTAGACATGTCCAACGGCTCATTTCAAATGGTCAATTATACAGCAAACTCCTACGTAATCGTAGAAGGCAAGAAAGAGGCATACAATTTCTATATTGTCCGTGATGGAAAAGTAAAGGTTGGAAGGGAGAATCCGGTCGTAGGGGAAGATCCTAATCAGGTTATCGGACCGGGTGATTTTTTTGGTGTAGTGGCTGCGATGAGTCAGCATGCACAAATTGAATCAGCAATTGCATTGACTAACGTTTCACTGATCTCAGTAAGCAATGATCAGTTCGGAACCCTGATTCAAAAGAACACTCCCGTAGCGATGAAAATCATCCGGTATTTCTCGATGAAACTCCGGCAGTTCGATCAGACTATCACGCGACTTTCATTCCGGAACGCAGTAGAAGAAGATCCAAACCAGCTATTCAATATGGGTGAATATTATTTTACCCAGGGAAACAAACCACACGCAACATATGCATATCAAAGTTATTTAAAATATCTTCCGAACGGACAATATGCGACACAGGTTAAACTCAGACTGCAATCATTAAACCAGCCGATGTCCCTTCCGCCAATCGACGAAACTAAATTCAACAGATCCTACAAAGATACGAATATGATATTCCTCGAGCATGAACCGGGAAAAGAATTATACATTATTCAGAACGGAAAAGTCAAAATAACAAAGATTGTGAACAACAATGAAGTCATGCTTGCTGTTTTGCAAAATGGAGATATATTCGGAGAGATGGCGATTCTGGATAATAAGCCTCGCTCCGCTTCAGCAGTTGCATGGGGAGACGTTGAGCTGCTTGCAATTAATAAAGCAAACTTCGAAGGAATGGTGAAAGCACAACCGCAACTTGCAAGCCGGCTGATCACACTACTTTCCGAAAGAATCTGGATTGCATACAAACAGCTCGCGAACCTGATGATAAAAGATCCGCAAGGAAGGATTTGCGATACCCTACTGACTCTCGCTGAGAAAAACAGGGCAAAGATCGCTCCGAAAACGCACTACAATTTTGAAATTGGAATCAAAGATATTTTAAAAATGGTCGGGCTTCAGGAACAAAAAGACGAGAACCTGGTTCTTGATCTGATTTCGAAAAATAAATTTTTGAGACTGGACCAGGGAAAACTTAGCAGCTCCGATCTTTCAGAACTGGAAAAACTGGTTCACTTCTATCGCAAAAAAGCTCAGCTGGATAATAAGATCCAGACAAAAAAATCCAACTAATGACTATCGAACAGATCGATATACTTGAAACCGGCCACTCGACCGTTGTAAAGCTCCGCAGAACTGCAGTCACTATCAATCCTGAAAGTCTTAGAAATTCATTGAATACTGTGCTCGAAAAAAAACCGGCTCTGGTAGAAATTGATCTCCAGGAAGTGGATATGATTACTTCCCTCGTTATTTCAAAGCTGCTCTCATTCAGAAATAAAGCAGCAGAGCAAAACATCTGTATCCATATTTTAAATATGAGACCGCAACTCCGGGAAATTTTCAGAAAACTAATGCTCGATCAGTTTTTCGAGATCAAATAAAATTCTATCTTTGCAAACCATAAAACCGGATGCAACCTAGTTCTGAGATTATCTCTTTTCCCGGATTTAATTTGACCTGCTGACCAAAAATCTGCTGAAATTTCAATAATTCAGAATTCTGCTTACAACTATTACTGAGAAAGATCAGCTCACTGTATCCTTCAATGGATCTGAATTTTTTCGGGTTCGTCATGATCTTTATGTGACGATTGTATGCCTGAATGTTCAGCAATAATTCAGAATCCGCGCGATTGACATATTCAGGATCAATATCATTTATAAAAATTGTGTTTCCCGAAAGATTTTCGCCCGTCTTGGGCGCTGCCCATAAAGGCAGGGCATATGCTGATCTATCCGTTCCGGAAAAACAAAGGGTTGTTTTATCGAGCGATCTATTGAAATTCACAAAAAACGAGCCGCAAAGAATACCAAAAAAAAGTAGAATCGCAATGGCAGCCAGTTTACTTTTTTCATAAAAAATATAGGAGATAAAACAAAGTGCAACCATTACAATAGCAGGATACAGATGATAAATATGCCTCGCCTGATGGTTTGGCGTCAGAAAGGTTAATATCAGAACAGAAAGCATTATGAAAAAACTGTAAATAAAATGTCTCGATAATTCTTTTTTCCGGAGAAACAGAATGAGCCCGCCGCAAAAAGAAATACATAGTATGATAAACAGGGCTCCGCTCGTAACGGGATCTGAAAATGAATTCAAAATCATTTCCCTGAAAAAAACCATGTAATAATCGAAAGCGCTTACTGCTTCGCCTATCGCATGACCCTCAGACTGAACGTGTGAAATTGTACTTCCGGAACTTGAAAACCGGTCAGGATGGATCAGGACCCAGCCGATCACCGGAAGAAAAATCCACCCGACCAAAAAGTTTAATTTTTCAAAACCAAGTTTTGTCAGTTCTTTCTTTTGTTTCAAAAAATAGATAAAAAAATCGAGAACCATTAAAAGAACTATGACATACCTTATATATTTTTTAGACTTTCCGTACAACAAAGATTCAGGAAGGAATAGTGATACACCCAGAATCAGGATAACGAATAGCCGTGGATTTTTCCTTGCTGCATTCCGGAAATAGGAAAAGTATCGTATCACGTATGAATAGAAAACCTGAGGGCTGGTGAATGCCTCAAAAATTACGAGTGAAAAAATATACAAATATCCATATGGGTATTTTGAATGAAATAATCCCGTGACCGAAAGAAGAAAAAAAATCCTGTTTGAAAACTTTGTCAAAAAATCATTTTTCAAATAAAAATTTGCAGTGAAATAAACGGAAAGAAGAAAGAAAACTGCCCCCTGTATTTCAAGCATCCCGGAAAATCCATAAACAAGAAGCACAGGAGAATGCAAAATCAGATTCCAGCCTATGAAAATCAGAATCAGATTTAAATATGCACTTTTTCTTCTTTCTTCCGAATAGATCAGTAGCCCGGACACCAGAATCAACACAATGAAAGTAGCGAAAGTTATTCTTATATCAATGATTTGTGATGGTTCCGTAATAAAAAAAACTGCTACCTGGATCAGGTTCCTGAGAACCGGCCAGGTTGGGGAATCTAAAATCTGAAAGAAGAATTGCCCAATCCGGAATTGCCGGATATTATCCATCATTTGCAGGGTTGTAATGAACCTGAGCGAAGGATCCCAGGTAATAAATTCTTTATTGGGACAAAGAGAATCGAACTTTTCGTACAAATTAAGCAGGGAGTATATTATTAAAACTAACTGAACAGCCGTTAGTATATATAACGATATTTTTTTTGGCAGATTTCCATCTTTAAACCCGGGATTTTTTAGATGTTGATTCATTAAAGTACTAAAACAATATTGCTATTATAAAGAGTATGTCAAACGTAAAAGAGAAACATCAGGATTCCCTTCCGGTTCTGTTCAATCCTGAAATTTCTGCCCGACGCGCTGCAGCAATTCTGAATATGTTTCTGAAAACGNTTTCTTTTAGGAAACCCGTTCAAAGATTTTCTCGACGAAATATCCGTTCAGAAAATCCTGAAAGATTCAAATCTCTGGATTAGCATAGATCTTGAATATAAGATAATAAATCTGCTTTCCACCTACTCGGATATTTCCATCTTCCTGTTTCAGGCCGGCAGGGAATCATTTTTATCAGGCGCCTATGATCTTTTACCATATGACGATTCACAGATAACATTTACCGATATGGTAAGCCGGGTTCCGATTTTAATCGGGAAATTTTCACGGATTGTTTCACTTACCCCGGCCAGTGTTTCCGAAAATTCAGTATCTTTCGAGATCAAATATCTCCTCGGTCTCAAAGAAAAATGGTATGATGTTATTTTTTTTAAAGGCCTGCTCGAAGGTGCAGTGATTCTTTTCCAGATAGATGGCTATAAAATTGAACTGGCAGAAACAAGACTCAGCGGAATTCACGTCGAACACAAAGAGCTTGGCAGTAATATAAAATTTGGTTCCGACAGAAATATCATTACAGTAACCTGGGAGCCGAACACCACGAAAGTCGGGCGCACCAATCTAAATAGTGAAATTAAAGCACTTCAAACAAAAACTTTTTTTATCTCAAAAACGGATGAAGCGGAAAACGAACAATATTCGTTCGTAGATCTTCGCTCCGTTGTTGATAAGTCACGACAGTTAACCATGGAGAATAGAGACCTGGAAACTGTTGTCGAAGTTCTAAATACAATAAAGACCCAGCTTGAAATAAAACAAAAATCATTTACGAAAGATTTGAGAATGGCGCGGAATATTCAGAAAGGAATTATTCCTCAGAGGATCCCTGACTGGAAAGGACTGCAATTTTGGGTAAAATTCTATCCTTTGCAGGAAGTCAGCGGAGATTATTACGATTATTTTAATTTCGGATCGAGCAAACTCGGAATACTCGTTTCTGATGTATCGGGTCATGGCGTTCCGGCAGCATTCATCACAGCAATTTCTAAATTGCTGTTTTCAAACTATAAACTGGATAGCCCGGCTGAAATTTTTGCAAATACAAACAGGGAACTTCTGGAACTTGTCAAGCAGCAGGGATACCTAACCTGTTTTTATGCTCTATTCAATTCCGATTATGAAATCACATATTCAATTGCAGGTCATCCAAGACCAATTCTGTTAAGATACAAAACGAAAGAGCTCATTGTTCTTGAAGGTGAGGGAACTTATCTTGGAATGTTCCCTGACGCACGGGAGTATTATAAAGACTACAAAACTGTTCTCGAGCCTGGAGATAAACTTTTCATTTATACTGATGGATTGATCGAAGGCATGAATGTTGATGGCGAATACTTTGGAGTTGAAGGACTATCGGAACTTGCCAAAGAAACAGCTGAGATGGATGTTCATGAATCAGCAGAACACATCATGTCAAAATTCCTACAGTTCTGTCGTGGAACAGATCAGACAGATGATCTCACACTTCTGGTAGTTGGCCTCAGTCCGAGAATGGAAGAGTTTCAGAAACATACAAATGATGCGGAAAAATTCTATCGGAATAAAAACTATGCCGAAGCATGTGCCCAATTGCTTCTGGCCAATGAAATTTTACCCCGGGAAATTCCAACATTATTCCTGCTCGGAAAATACAATGCTAAGAACAAGAACTACAAAGAAGCAATCCGGTTTCTTGAAGAATATAATAATCTGAAAACATATAATGCAGATGCGTATCTCATCCAGGGATATTGCAACTACCAGATAGGGAATTATGAACAGGCCGAAGAAGAATTACATAAATCTATGTCGCTCCGGAATGAAAATTTTCCGGCGATGTACAACCTGGCAAAAACCTACGTAAAACTGAATCGTAAGGAAGATGCTATTCAAACATTACTGAAAATTCTCGCAATAAAGGATGATTTTGAACCTGCTATTTTGTTTTTGGACAAGATCAGAAAGCTTTAATTCTAAAAATGAAAAGAACTCTCCAGAATATTCTGATAACCGGAGGTGCCGGGTTCATAGGCTCCAACTTTATTCATTTTTTTGCTTCTAGGGGATTCAAAGGGCGTGTAATCAACCTGGACCGTCTCACTTACGCCGGTGATCTGAAAAATATTGAAGGAGTAGAGAAAATTCTGAACTACCGTTTCGTTCAGGGCGACATTTGCGATTCGGAACTCCTTGCTAAATTATTCGAAGAAGAAGAAATTGATACAGTTATTCATTTCGCAGCCGAGAGTCATGTTGACAATTCAATAACCGGGCCGAAAATTTTTCTGGAAACTAACGTCGTCGGAACATACGAATTGCTTTCGGCAGCAAAAGC
>JAIOQL010000323.1 GCA_021413405.1 Leptospira sp. | reverse complement strand
TACTGGATCAGAAGAAATTCGCTAAACCAGGGAGTTCATTTCCATCATATCTCCACAGACGAAGTGTATGGCACTCTTGGCGATACCGGATATTTTAAAGAAGATACTCCTTATGATCCTTCATCTCCATATTCTGCCTCTAAAGCATCCTCCGATCATTTTGTTCAGGCTTTTCATAGAACATATGGTCTGCCCGTTACAATATCAAACTGTTCGAATAACTATGGGCCATATCAAAACAAAGAGAAATTAATTCCATTGATGATAACCAATGCTCTAAGCGGAAAAAGGCTTCCGGTTTATGGTGATGGAAAAAATGTTCGCGATTGGCTTTTCGTAGAAGATCATTGCGATGCCATTTGGACGATTTTACAAGGTGGGGCAAATGGAAGAACATACAATGTTGGTGGTAACAATGAATGGAAAAACCTTGACATAGTAAATCTGATCTGTAAAACCCTAGGCAAAATGACTTCAAAGAATTCGGGTTACTATGAATCACTAATAGATTTCGTTACAGACCGGCCCGGTCATGACAGGCGATATGCAATTGATGCAAATAGAATTCAAAAAGAATTGAAATGGTTTCCTAAAGAAACTTTTGAAACAGGTATTGCGAAAACGATACAATTTTACGTTGAGAAACACCTTGACAATATTTAATTTTCAGCTAAACTAGCGGATAGTTCTGTAAGGAGAAAAAAAGAATGAAATCAAGATTTTTTGCAGTTTTAGTTTCCGTTGTCCTTTTTACCGGTGTGTCAGTTCAAATGAATGCATCAGATGGCTGTTATATATGTTCCTCCGGGGGCCCGTGTCAGCAATGCAAATATTTTGGATCCGATACATTTGATGCGCGTAAAAAATGTGAGAAGGCCGGATGCAAAGTTAGCGGAACAACTTCCTGCTCAACAGCAGCGAATGTAAAAGTTTGTACAGCAAGGGCAAACATGGATCTGAATGAAATGATCGCCTGCGAAGGGAAACGAAAATAAATTCAATTAAATCGCCTTTAGTTGTTCTAAGGGCGATTTTCCGATGATTCGGGAAACACTAAGTAAGTAGATCGCTACCGTTCCAGAAACGCTGCAAATGAAAACAATCATTAGTTGGGCAACCGGGATCCGGTAGGCAATTTTCATAAAATATTCACTCAAAATATAATTCGCTGCGAGACAAAAAATCAATGAGATCAGATATGAAAAGATACCTATCAGCAGACCTTCTATGGTATAGATCTTTCTGATAAAGCCTGAATCGGCACCAATGATCTTAAGCAGGGACGACTCCTCACTCTTTTGTCTCCTATTAGAATAAACTGAAGTCACCATCAGAAGTACTGACGCTGCAAAAATAAAGAATGTAAGAAGATTGATAATTTCAGAAACTTTATCCAGCATCCCAAAGAAATTTTTCGTTGCTTTCTCAATATCAATCACTGTGAGATTTGGATAGCTTGCCACCACTTCTTTCTGAAATTCGTATCTCAAACCAGGCTCGCCAAGAAAGAAGGAACTTATGTAGTACCGGGGAGCATCTTTTAATGCGGATGGCGAGAAGATCACTACAAAATTAGGTTTAAAGTCGGACCAATTAACAATTCTTGTGTTTGTTACAATTCCGCTCACTTCAACTCCCTGGACATTAAACTGAAGTGAGTCCCCGACAGAGACCCCCAGGTTTTTGGCAAATTCATGTTCGATGGAAATTTCGGCACCCTGATCATTGCCAGACCAGAATTTTCCGCTCACAACACTCTCTGTGTCGTATAACGCATCCCTGTAGGACAAAAAATATTCCCTTGTCCTGGCTGTAGCACGCCAGTCTCTCTGAAGTGCATTTTTTTGCGTGTCCTCTTTCTTTACCGGCTGGTAATTGATACCAGCAAGTCTTGCTCCAATCACGGGAACAAGAATCTCCCTTTCTACTCTATACTTATTCGAGATTTCCCGAAATCTTTCAGTCTGTTCAGAACGTATATCCAGCACAAAGATATTCGGTTTTGCTGTATTATTACCTGCGCCTCCCATTAGAAGCAGACTATTCCGGAAAACAAGAGAAATCATCAGTATAGCAAGAGCGGATCCAAGACCAATGATGGAAAGAGAAACACCCGATTGCGGTTGTGTGAGAATTTTCAGAGATAGACGGAATGATTTACTAAAAATCTTTATGCGGAGCAGTATTAATGAAAGTTTCCTGAGAATAAAATAGAAAATATAAAGAATCACCGGGAGTAAGACAAGTATCCCGCTCAAAATGCCGCCTTTAAAAAAACTCGACGTCTCGTAACTCGCTACGCCGAAGAATAGAAGGTATACAGATATAATACTAATTATTTGAGTGAGATCCGGCCGGAGACCTGATTTGTTTTCCTTCTCAAGTTCATTTCGAATAGCGTATAACGGACTAAGTTTTCTTGTCCTGAATATTGCCTCCATTCCAACAACGAGCGGAATTATTATTCCAAGAACAATTCCCCAGGAAAATGATTTCAAATTAAATTGTGGCCTGACGTTCACGAGGAATTCCGAACCTGTCAGGTTTGGGATCTGAAATTGAAGATAATAGCCAGCAATATTTCCAATCAAAGTTCCTGTGACAGAAAGTATGAGAAGTTCCCCTAAAAATATCGTACTATAGAATTTATAATCCGCTCCCAAACATTTAAGAACTGCTATTTCATTGAATTTCTCTTTGATCCGCACTCTGCATGCAATCAGTATGCAAATTGAACCCAAAAACAGAGAAGAAAGTCCGAGAAGACCCGTGTAATCAAATGTATTTGAAATGAATCTTTGCGTGCCGGAGCCGATTTCAGTATTATGAAATATAGTCAGATCACGTTTGATGAATCCGGGAAATTCGGCATCCTTGAATTGTTTCGAATCTATTTCTTCCGGGAGCTGAATCATCGTATTGTAGCGGATCCGGCTCCCCCGCTCCTCGAGGCCTGTTTTGCGTAATGCAGTATAACGTATAATCGCTGTCGGTGCCAAAGAGAGAAAATTGCCTGACACTGCGGGTTCTTTCCTGATTGATCCCACAAAACGAAATCTACTTTTCCCAAGATAAACGAACTGGCCCCGGCGAACTTTGAGATTTTTAGATAGAGATTCATCGAGTAGAATTTCGTCTAACTTCAACAATTCGTATGCGCCAGTTGGTTCAGTGAGTATCTTCCCGTAAAACGGATAATTTTCAGTGAGTGCTTTCACTGTTGAGAGTGATGTTTCGCTAACATCCTTTCTGTAGATCATTGATGAAAAACTGATGAATTCCCCGGATCTGGAACCAATCGGGAGTCTTGATTTAAGAAATTTCTTCTTCTCTTCCGTCAGGGGTTCTGAAGATTCGACCAGAATATCTGCACCCATTAAAGTTTTTGATTCCGTAAATATAGAATCATTCAGAGTGCTCTTATAAGAATTAATGCCAACAACGGCGCCGACTCCGATCGCAATTGAAAGAACAATCTGAAGTGAATAGTCCTTCTTTGCGGAAATTTCCCGTAAGATAAAATGCAGAATGAATCTGACTCTCATTTTTTTCGTTTGGGACTGGATTTCTGATTCACAATCCGGCCAGAATCCATTAACAGCACCCTATCTGCATTGTTTGCAACTTTCGGATCATGTGTAACTACGATGAGTGTGGATTTATTTTTTTTATTCAAATTAACGAGAAGTTCCATTATGTGCTTTCCGTTTTTTGAATCAAGATTTCCGGTAGGCTCATCAGCAAAAAGTAAACGTGGATCATTCATGAATGATCTCGCCACAGCCACTCTTTGTTCTTCTCCGCCCGACAACTGGGATGGATAGTGAGTTATCCGATGAGAGAGTCCTACATTTTCGAGAAGTCCAATTGCTTTTTTCTTTATTTCATCTTCGCTAAATTTTGATGAAATCAAAAGTGGAAGAGAAACATTTTCCAGAGCATTCAAAGTCCTGATCAGCTGGAAATTCTGGAAAATAAAACCTATTTTTTCTGCTCTCAATTTACAAAGTGAATTTTCGGATTCGCTGGTAATTTCAACAGAATCTATAGTAACTTTTCCGGAGTCCGGGTAATCGAGCCCGGCAGCAATCCCAAGTAAAGTTGATTTTCCGGAACCGGAAGGACCCATAATTGCAATGAATTCACCACTTTTAATTGAAAAGTTTATATCTTTCAGAACTTCAATGAAAGATTCTGAGGTCGCATAGGTTTTATTTACTTTTTCGAATTTCAGCAATTATGATAGATTTTTCCGGTTCATTTGTTAGAAAATTTAATACTTCTTAGACCACACTCTTTTCTATTCTGCAAAAAGAAAAGAGAAATCATGAAATTAAAAAATCGTTCCGGTTTCAAAAAAAAATTTAAAAATATTTTATTTTTTTTGAATATTTTTCAATCGATGCTTTATAATTCTTTTGACCGGTACACGCTTTAAAATTACAAAGTAAACCTCACGGATAAATTTCTTTCTGCTTTTGGAAAGAGTTATTTACACTGTGTAAAAAAACATATAGATAGATCTGGGAGCACCATGCAGGTAATTGTAAAAGAAAATGAAGAGAAAAAATCGTTAGGCCATGTATGTCAGAGTTGCGGCAACACCGTTGACAAATTGTACCAGAATGATTTTTGTAAAATATGCCTATCAATGGTATTTAAGAGGCTTATTAAAGTAATAGATTCCGTGCGCAAATAAATCATCCCAATGGAATACCCATTTGAAGATATTGAAAAGAAATGGCAGAATTATTGGGAAGAAAAGAAGACTTTCTGTACTGATCTAAATAGCAATAAGCCAAAATATTATTGTCTCGATATGTTCCCATATCCGAGCGGAGCGGGGCTCCATGTTGGGCATCCTGAAGGCTACACAGCAACTGACATAATCACTCGATATAAACGGATGAAAGGTTTTGAAGTCCTTCATCCGATGGGCTGGGATGCTTTCGGTTTACCGGCCGAACGATATGCTATGACAACAGGCATTCATCCAAAAAAAACGACAGAAGAAAACATCAATAATTTCAGAAGGCAAATCAAAATGCTGGGCTTGTCTTACGACTGGTCCCGGGAAATTTCCACGACGAATCCCGATTACTATAAATTCACCCAATGGATATTTCTAAAACTATTTCATTCCTACTACAACTTCTCTAAGGATAAGGCTGAACCTATCTCTGTTCTTGTTCAAGAGTTTGAATCGAACGGTTCATCCGCACTTCACTCTGATCAATTGAGCCAGAAATTTTCGGCAAAAGACTGGAACAGTATGTCTGAACCGGAACAGGAAGCAATACTGTCACAATTCCGGCTGGTTTATCTTGCTTTCATACCTGTAAACTGGTGCGAAGGCCTTGGAACTGTGCTCGCCAATGAAGAGGTGGAGGAATGGGTATCGAAGGGTTATTCCGTCATTCGCAAGCCAATGCGTCAATACATGATGCGTATTACGGCTTATGCTGAGAGACTTTTAAAAGATCTTGAATTAGTGTCCTGGCCGGCCTCAACCCTCGAAATGCAGAAGAATTGGATCGGAAAAAGTCAAGGACTGGAAATTGGCTTCCAGCTCGAGTCAGGCGGGGAGATTCGTGTTTTTACTACGAGGCCAGACACATTGTTTGGGGCAACGTATCTGGTCTTGGCCCCGGAACATCCGATTCTCGAAAAAATCACAGCGACAGGACAGAAAGAGCAAATTCTGGAATACCAGAAGGCTTCCGCAATTAAAAGCGATTTGGACAGAACAGAGCTGGCGAAAGATAAATCAGGAATATTCACTGGCGCGTATGCAATAAATCCGGTTACAAATGAAAAGATCCCCGTCTGGATTTCCGATTATGTTTTATTCAGCTACGGCACAGGGGCAATCATGGCAGTCCCGGCTCATGATTCGAGAGATTACGAATTCGCAAAGAAATTTAACCTTGAAATCAGACCCGTCATAGCTGGTGGAGATGTATCTAAGGAATCTTTTGATTCAAAAGATTCAACCTGCATCAATTCTTCCGGAAAGGAGCTGAAGCTCGATGGTCTGGATTACAAAGCTGCGTTTAAATTGGTTTCAGATTGGGTACAAAAAAAGAAAATCGGAAAAGTCAAAATACAATTCAAACTCCGGGATTGGCTTTTTGCGAGACAGAGATACTGGGGCGAGCCAATTCCTTTAGTTCATTTTGAGAATGGCATTACAAAATCTCTTTCCGAAGATGAGCTTCCACTTGTGCTGCCGGAATTAAACGAATTCAAACCGTCCGGAACAGGAGAATCACCGTTAGCGTTATCTGGAAGCTGGCTTGAATACAAAGATCCTGCCACCGGTCGGACAGGCAGGAGGGAAACAAACACGATGCCTCAATGGGCCGGTTCCTGCTGGTATTATCTGAGATTCATTGATCCGGAAAATCAAAATGCGTTATGCGACAGTACTCTTGAAAAAAAATGGATGCCCGTCGATCTGTATGTCGGTGGCTCGGAGCATGCGGTGCTTCACCTGCTTTATTCGCGCTTCTGGCACAAAGCACTTTTTGATCTCGGATATGTTTCGACTCCGGAACCTTTCAAAAAACTTGTTCATCAGGGTCTAATCCTCGGAGAAGATAAAAAGAAAATGTCAAAATCCCTCGGGAATGTAGTAAACCCTGACGAAGTAGTGAAAGAATATGGTGCTGACAGCCTCCGTCTTTTCGAAATGTTCATGGGGCCATTTGAGATGGTGAAACCCTGGAGCACTAAAGGTGTTGAAGGAATTTCAAGGTTTTTAAACAGAGTCTGGAGATTATTTCACGGAAAAGAAGGCGATAGTTTTTTAATCAGTGACCTGGAACCGAATGAAGCTGAACTCAGGATCTTGCATCGCACTATTAAAAAGGTGTCGGACGATATCGAAAATTTTTCGTTCAACACAGCCATTTCGCAAATGATGATTTTTGTGAACGAAATTACACCATCAGACAGAAGGCCACGAAAGATTCTCGAACCATTCATTAAATTACTTTCACCTTTTGCGCCACACCTGACTGAAGAGCTGTGGGAAAAAATGGGAAATAAGAAATCCATTGCATATTTTGATTTTCCGGAGTCTGATCCCCGTTACCTCATTTCAGATAAAATAAAAATAATGATCCAGGTGAACGGAAAATTGCGTGGTGAGTTTGAAGCATCCAAAGAGATTGAGCAGGCGGAAGCAATCAGCCTGTCAAAAACACATGAGAAAGTTATTCCATTTATTAAAGATAAAACAATAAAAAAAGAAATTTATGTGAAAGAGAAATTGGTAAATCTGGTTACTGATTAAAACAAAAACGAAGCCACAAGAATTAGTACCAGAATTCCCATTACTCCAATGACAATGTATCCAAGATAGGATTTGGATTCTGCCGCCGGAGGTTTTGTTTTTTTCTGCTCAGCAGATTTAGTTTTATCCTTCGGTACAGCCAATCGTACCGGACGTTCTTCGAAGGCACGTAGCATGACCCCATTCGGACCTTTTGCAAAAATATGGAATTCATTTTTCTGGCCCGTAACAATGCGATAGAATTCGCCTGGAATTGGACGATTAATGCCTTCTTTATCTACTGCACCAAGAGAAGATGCCAGATTTTTCTCTTCTTCAGTCTGAAACGGAAGACTGAAAAGTATTTTTTGATTCTCCTGTAGCTGATCAAATTCGATTCCGGCAACAGGAGACAGAACCGTTTTACAAATGACAACCTGAGGAAATTGCTGAATGATTTGAGCAATCTCCGTTTCCGATTCAGAAGCTTTAATCGGAACATTCAGCTCGTCAGGATTTCCCGCCGGTTCCGGATCATCTTCAGGGCGATTTATCGGAGAGATGATTCCATTGATAACATTTTTAATTCTGAATTTTAAACTGGAAATTTTATCTGCATCTGCCTGGACTTTTACATTTTTGGCTTTTAATCCTGTTTTTATTGCACTTTCAAGCATCGCCATTGTGCCGGCAATGTCCTTTCTTTCCCACTGACTCACGAGGGAAGGCAGTGTTGATTTATCGAGTTTCCTGTAAATAATTCTTCCTATATTCTCTGACAATCCAGAATCCACTCCGCCCGCTTTAGTAACTTCCAGCATATCGTGTGAGAATTGGCCCATATCTTCGAATGTGCGGATTTTTTTTATCGCAGGTGAATTTCCAAAAACAGAATAAAGCAAAATGATGTCATTTTTGAATGTGGAAACTAACGCAATCATTACCCCGCTCCGGTTTTCTATATCGACACGGAGTTTTAGCAGATATGAATCCTGGATTTTACCCTGGATCAGATCTTTGGCCTGGCTTTCCGTCAAAACGGATTCCATTGCCATATTTACGAGTTCTGCATGCTCTTTGAGTTTGTCAGGTTCTGCCATACTTTTTACTGCTCCCAACCATGTTCAGTTCTTAATTGTTCAAATGAAGTGCTTGAATTCCGTACGTAATCTTCGAATTCATATCTCTTTGGTTTATAATCAGGATTTATAGGAATCTCTATTTTTGCCACTGTCTCACGAAGCTTTTCAGAAGAATAGATCGTAAATAAATGCCTGTCAAACCCGCTTTGAGCCATAAGAATCTCTACCATCGTGATCCCCATTCCGGCCCCTTCCGTATTATCGCCATGTTCCATGAAAAATTCAAACAGATTATCATACTTTTTTGCTTTGATAAATTTTTCGCGAATCCGCTGTTCTTCTTTTCCAAGTAAAGCAAAATTATTTATTATTTTCAAAACGATTTTATCGGGATTGTAGATAAACTTAACTTTTACATTGAGATTGTTGGATTTCATTTTTCCGCGGTAGTATGGAAATTTTTTATCACTCAAATTTTCCTTAAAGGATCCCATACCTGTATCATAGTCTGTCATTTTCACCGGATCAAGGCCCATTTCCTGAAAAATAATCCGCTTAATTGCAGCTTTTGTCGAATTTACTATAAGTTCTTTTGAAGCGGTATACAACAATTCCATGAGATCAATTCTCTGGTACTTGTTAAGAACTGAGCTCAGAATATATCTGATCTTTGATTCGCCCGAATCCCCGAGGACATAAGTAATGAAAGAAATGACTTTGCCCTGTTCTATGGCGCGATCAACAACTGTTCTAAAGTCATCACTCAATACTGAAAATTCGTCGTTCATAAGCTAAATTTGTTAAAATACCATTATCCCACGGCAGAGCAAGGCTAATTTAGACAAATTCATAATTTATTTCTTTTCCTGTTAATTATAAAAATTTTCGAACTGCCTGGAGTACTTTTCCTATCTCCGGCTTACAATATGTTATGGAATTTATCAATTTTTGATTTATTTTTCCTATCTCATTTTGGTGAAATTTAACTTTAAATTCTGTAAATTTCAAACCATTTGCAGTCGAGATCACAACAACTTTTTCCTTTTTACCGATTACTTTTTTGTCTATTAATTTAAATAAGGCAGCAAGAGCGACACCAGTGTGAGGGTCATTGTAAAGGCCATGCAGATCCCCCCTTGTCGCAGCATCAGCCAATTCAGCTTCAGAAGCCTGTTCAACCACTCCGTTGAATTTTCGTAAAATTCTGATCGCTTTTTTAACCGAAACCGGGTTGCCAATCTGAATAGCAGAAGCGAGTGTTTTTTGCGCTTCTACGGGTTTGAATTCCTGAAAACCATTCTTATAAGATAAATATAATGGATTTGCATTCTCAGCCTGGGCAACTGCAATTCTCGGGAGATGATCAATCAGGCCAAGATCATACATCATTTCAAAACCATTCCCTAAGGCAGAAACATTTCCCAAATTTCCGCCCGGAATGATTATCCAGTCAGGAACTGCCCATTCCAATTGCTGGGATATTTCAACTGATATTGTTATTTGGCCTTCAATCCGTAGGGAATTCATGGAATTGGCCAGATAAATCCCCTCCTCCTGAGTGACCTGCTTTACGATGTTCATGCAGCCATCAAAATCTGTGTCGAGTGAAATCACATGAGCGCCATTTGATACGGGCTGAATCAATTGAGCGGCGGAAACTTTATCCGATGGGAGAAAAACAATCGCCGGAATTCCTGCCTTTGCTGCGTAAGAAGCAAGGGCAGCAGACGTATCACCCGTGCTCGCACAGGCAACCGCTTTAATTGCTGCACCCTCTTCAATCATTTGTTTTACCTGGCTTACCAGAACAGTCATCCCGAGATCTTTGAAGGATCCTGTGTGAGAAACACCGCATTGTTTTACAAAAAGGGATTCAATTCCGAGCTCTTTCGCAAAGCGATCCGCATTAAAAAGATGCGTGTAGCCTTCCCCGGATGTTACTATATTCTCATCCCTGATGTGAGGAAGAACCCATTCGCGTTTACTCCAGATTCCCGAAGAATCAGGAAACTTAACTGACCGGTATCTTGAATCAAAAAGATTTTTCCAGTCTTCTGCGGGAATCTGACGCAATGCTTCCATGTCGTGGACTACTTCCAGAATTTCTCCCGTCTTTCGGCAGGTATAAATTATCTCGTTTATATCGTACGATTCAGGAGATTCTTCACTGATCGAACGGTATTGCGCCTTAAATTTTGGAGGTGCTTTGATCATTGGAGATGAATCTTAAATTGCAGACAGAATTTCTTTTTTCTTCGTATCAAATTCTTCCTGGGTGATCATTCCACCATCAAGCATCTGTTTTAATTTTGCAATCCGTGCCATTGGATCGTTTGGCTGAGCGGCAGGTGCGTTATTCCCGGCACCCTGATTCATGCCTCCCATCATCTGTCCCATCATCTGCCCCATGTTGACTCCCATACCAAGTCCGAGTCCAGCTCCAATCGTTCCTGAGTTTCCACCTTCGTTCTTTGCAGCCGCCTCTCCGATATCGAGCATTCTTTTTTGCTGGTAGGAATTTCCAAGAGTATCGATTTCGAATTTCTCCGTGATTACTTTCTGTATCTTTTGAAAATTAGGGTTGTCTTTATCAAAATTTATAGATTCGACCAGGAAATCTATGATTTCAATCCCATATTTACTGAAGTCAGGCTGCACTTTCGTTTTACCGGCAGACGATGCTTCATCAAGATACTGGCTGATCTGTACCAATGATACTTTGTTTTTAAGGACCACTTCTGAAAGAAAATCTCCGAGTCTTGTCAGAATCATGGGTTTTAGAAGATCATCTATATCTGCATTTGCAAATCTTCCTCTTGTTCCCACGATTGTGTTTACAAATGTTTTTGAATCGTTGATTTTGATATTGTAACTGCCATAAGAACGAAGCTCAAGAGCTATTTTATAATTCGGATCTTCAACCTGGATCGGAGTTTTGGTTCCCCATTTCAACGTAAGCAAAGATTTATTAATGAAATATACCTCTGCGGTAAAAGGTGTCTTTCCGCCAAATGGAAGATTAACAAGTTTTTCTATGATCGGAACGTTTCCGGTCTTTAAAGAGTGAGTGCCCGGACCAAAGACGTCTAACGCACGTCCTTCTTTAAAGAAAATTGCCTCTTGGCTTTCGTTGACCACCAGCTGTGATGCATAACTGATATCAATGGATGGAAATTTCCAGACTATGTTGCCAGGTTCACCTTCAAACTTTATTATATCTATAAGCGCCATAACGATACCTTCCTATAATTTTAAAAAAATCTTTTTTCTTTCTTTGAATGTCTTATTTAAAAATCCGATCTCACTACATAACTCTGAAATTTTTGTATCCAGTACTCCGGAATCCGGCGCACCTATGATCGAATTTTTGAAATCCATAATCTTTTTTTCCAGTTCTTCAACGAGTTTCATAAGTGAAAAATCATATTCAACGAGAGACTCAAGTTCCTGTTCGGAAGGTTTGACGGTTGTTCCGAGTCCGGTTAGTCCA
>JAIOQL010000032.1 GCA_021413405.1 Leptospira sp. | reverse complement strand
TCTGGTGATAGTCAATTAATAAAACGGGTTCCGGGAATTTCCAATATCAGGTTCTTGCCATATAATTCTGCAGGAGTGTGATAGCCCGTTTTGAAATCGCCGCTCAAAACCTTCTTTGCGATAATGATTGCAGATTCTACAGTAAAATGATATGCTTCGGGTGTTTCGAGTCTGGCTTCGAATGATTCTCCGTTCTTGCTTTTTACTTCGCCCCAGACGAGGACTTTTCCATTTCGCCTAACGGTTTCATCCGGACCTTTTATGAAATTTCCAATTTGCGTTTTTAGAAATTCCTGAACAAAACGAAGATTCAATATTCCTGAAACCGGTTTGATGAAATTGAATGCTGTGACCACCATTGGTGAAATCTGAGTGTAGGTTATGATGTTTGGAATTCCAGTAGTGTGAAAGGCCGTTGATATGTCTCCCCAGCCAATCGAATAGACGATGTATTTTTTGTCGCCGATCTGAATTTCACGTTTGAGTGAAAAATTTGGTATTGTTTCAATCTTGCCATTGGCTCGAATTTGGGAGCCTTGGGAAAAATATGAAAGAGAAGTTTTTGCAGTTCCTGGGGACAACGAACCGAAACTGACGAATGCAAGTGAAATTTCCTCGGCTCCAGGAAGTTTTTCCTTTAATGTCAGAGCCATGCAATCTGTCGGAACTATATCAAATCCAACTCCTGGAAGAAGCAGGATTTTGGCTTTCTCGGCTTTTTCGCCCAAACTTTTGAGCATCTCAAAAACGGGAATTTCTCCTGTGATATCAAGATAATGGGAATGTGCAAGGAAGCATGCGTTTGCCATTTTTTCCGCAGTTTCATTGAAGGGTCCGGCGCAATGCAAAACCATTGAAATGCCTTCAAGATTATGGGCGATGATCCCGGCATCTTTTAAAGGAAATATGCTGTATTGAAAGCCAAGCTCTTTTGCAAGGGATTGGATCTTATCTTTGTTCCTTCCTGCCAGGATTGGTTTTAATCCAAGTTCTTTGGCTCTGCGCGCAATTAGTTCTCCTGTGTATCCATTTGCTCCATAAATCATCCATTCTTTTACTTTATTATTCCGTATCATTTCCACTTTCCTAATTTGTTAGTTTTTATTTTATGGAGATACTGCAATAGCAGTTTTTAATATTTTCAAATTTGTCCGGATTTATGAAAAGAAAAATTCTGGTTACAACGGCTCTCCCCTATGCAAATGGTCCGATTCATCTGGGGCATCTCCTGGAAGGTGTTCAAACAGATATTTGGGTCCGGTTCCAGAAATCCACAGGCAACGAAACATACCTTTTCTGTGCAGATGATACACATGGGACTCCTGTTATGCTTGCGGCTAAGAAAGAAAATATTTCGCCAGAAGAACTGGTTGGGCGGATACAGAAGGAGCACTACCGGGATCTCACTGGTTTTCATATCCAGTATGACAATTACTATACAACGAATTCTCAGGAAAACAGAATGTTTGCCGAGGAAATCTATCTTAATTTAAAACAGGCAGGCCATATTTCGGTTCGCGAAATTGAACAGACATATTGTGAATTTGATAAAATGTTTCTCCCTGACCGGTTTATCCGCGGAACCTGTCCAAAGTGCAAATCGCCAGACCAGTATGGCGACGGTTGCGAAGTTTGTGGTTCAAATTATTCTCCGAAGGATCTGATTGATTCCAAATGTGCGATATGCGGCAATGCTCCGGTTCTCCGGAATTCAAAACATCTCTTTTTCAGACTTCAGAATTTCAGTGAAAAACTTTTGGACTGGATTAGTGATGAAAATCATGTCCAGGAAGGTGCAAAGAATAAACTGATCGAGTGGTTCAACCAGGGACTCCAGGAATGGGATATTTCGCGTGACGGTCCATATTTCGGGTTTGAGATTCCTGGTGAGACCGGAAAATATTTTTATGTCTGGCTGGATGCTCCGATCGGTTACATGGCATCATCGAAAAATTTCTTTAAGGATAACGCGAATATTTTTGATTCCTTCTGGAGGACCGGAGAAGGGGAAATTGTTCATTTTGTAGGAAAAGATATCTTATATTTTCATGCACTGTTCTGGCCTGCGATGCTAATGGGTTCCGGTTACCGCACTCCATCTTGTGTAAATGTTCATGGGTTTTTGACTGTCAACGGTGAGAAAATGTCTAAATCGAGAGGAACTTTTATTAAGGCTTCGACCTTTTTGAAATATCTCGATCCCGAGCATTTCCGTTTCTACCTTGCAAGTAAGCTGGGACCAGGTCTTGATGATCTGGATCTGAATTTTGATGAATTTGTTTCCAGGGTAAATTCAGATCTGATTGGAAATCTTATTAATATACTTTCGCGGACCGGAACATCTATCCTTGATAAACTGGACCGGCGAATTGGGAAAATTTCTAAAGAGGGACAGGCACTGGTTCTTGAAATCATCCACAGTGAAGCGGATATCCGTCGCTGGTACGAAGAAAAAAGCTATAACAAGGTAATCCGGGAGATCAGCCGTTTGGGTGATATTGTCAACAGGTATGTAAATGACAAAGCTCCGTGGGCTCTCATAAAAACTGATATGGAGTCTACGAGAGAGGTTGTAGGTGCAACATTAAATTGTGCCAGGGTTCTTGCAATATATCTGGGTCCGGTCACTCCCGGACTATCTGCGAAAATATTTCGCTTTCTTGGAGTTGGAGAAAATACTTCATTCCTGAATCTGAACGAATATCTGGAAAATACAAAAATAAATCCATACGAAATACTCTCCAAACGTGTAGATGAAAAGGCGATTGAAAATATGATAGAAGAAAGCAAAGAAACTACAAAAATTCCTGAAAACACAAATGCGGCCGGGGCAAAGACTGAGCAGACGGGACTAATCGGAATTGGTGACCTTGCGAAGGTTGAATTGCGTGTCGGACAAATAACGGAAGCTCAAAATGTTGAAGGTGCAGACAAACTTTTGAATGTGAAAGTTGATCTTGGTGAAAAAGGAATTAAGAATGTTTTCGCCGGGATCAAGTCTGCTTATAAACCGGAAGAACTTGTGGGACTCAGGGTTGTCGTTGTTGCTAATCTGGAGCCGCGGAAAATGAAATTCGGAGTCTCTGAAGCAATGTTGCTCGCAAGCGGGTCAGGTGAAACACTTTCCCTGTTTATCCCGCACCGGTCTGCAAATCCGGGCGATCTATTGAAGTAGTTCCAAAGGATGTTTGAGCGATTCCAGAAATTTTTTAAGAATGAAAAAAATAGGATATATTATATTCCTCTATTTTTCATTGCAATTCCGGTAATTGCATTTTACGCAAATATTTATATCTGGAAAAAAAGTCTCGTTCAACATGGAAGCAATCCGGATGAGTCTGTTTTATTGGTGAACCGGTTTACACGGTGGATTGCGTATGTTTTTATTTTTGCCTACTCTTTCCTGTTTTTGTCTGAGAACTCATATTTTGGTCATTATGGCGCATATATAAAGCCATCACTTCTTATCCAATTTATTTACAATCCGGGTGAGATGGTCTATTTCATCACTCAAGGTGCCGGCCCGGAACAGATCATGTTTTTCGTCCGATCCGCCATCTGTCTTATCCTGATTTTTTCACCGGCAATAATTCTTTCAAAATTCATTCTTTTACTGAAACTAAACAAGTCGATGCGTTATGCGCTCGTGAGCGCTCAAGTATTTTTTCTTACTGTGGGAATTTTTGGATTATTTTCTATTGAAGTATCTCCTGACCGGAATCTGAACACTCTTCTACAGAATCGCGGAACGATAGAAGCTAATTTCTATTTTAATATCAGGGATCTGTTTAAAGAGGAGAATGTCAGGGCAGTTGAAAACCTGAACCTTCCCGAGCGTTTTGCAGATCCAAGGGAGATCCCGTTTCAAAATGCAAATATCATCTTAATTGTTATGGATTCTGTACGTCGGGATCACATTCCGCTTTATGGATATTCAAGAAACACAACTCCGTTTCTGTTATCGCGTGCAAAAGATTTCATCAAAGTTGATACCTGTTATGCGCAGGCAAACGGAACTTCCCTTTCATTTCCTTCCCTGATAATGGGTGTATATCCGGAAATCGGCAGCTTTGTGAAAGGCTGGAAATTGTTTCCATATTTGAAATCATACGGATATAATTCCGGTGTATTCAGCTCGATGGATCTGAGATGGGGAGCGGGCTGGAATAAAGCTGTCATCGATTATTTCAAAGATGACGGAGTTGTAAAAATTTTCCATGCTGCAGAAGTTCCGGAAGAGTTCAGGCATCTCGGTTTCAGTAAAACTATCTACAACTACGGAGTCGACGACGGATTCACTGCTGCTGCAGCGAATAAATGGATCGATACATTCAATAGTCCGGGCGCAGGCTCTGCTCAATCACCGTTATTTGCAATCGTTCATTTTCATTCCACTCACTACAGTTATGAAGTACCGGAAAAATTTAATCAGTTCAAGCCAGTTCCAAAACTTCCATTTCGTTCTGCTCCGCCCTGGACACCAATGCTAAACGCATATGATAATGCAATTTTACGGGTGGATGATGCGATACGCGAAGTGTTCGAAAAACTGGAATCTAAGGGTATGATCGATAATAGCATCATTGCAATTACCTCTGATCACGGAGAATCGTTTGATGAACATCCGGGTTCATACTATCATATGACATCTCTGTATGAAACACAGGTTCGTGTTCCGTTACTATTCTATGTTGGAAAAAATGTTTCGAAAGGAAAAACATTGATCGAAAGTGGCCGTTCCCGGCTGACGGGCCTCGTAGATGTTATGCCTACCCTTTTCAAAGCAGGCGGGTTGAAGCTATCTCCGGCGTTTGAGGGAGTTCCTGTCTGGGGGAAAAGTTCCAAGAGCTACGAGAAAATGATTTCCTACCATTTCCGGCCGAAATATGGAGCCCGCACAGGAAAATGGAAATATATAAACGAAATGGACATTCACAAGATCCATCTCTATGATCTTGAAACCGATCCGTCAGAAAAGAATAATGTCGCGGAAAAATTTCCAGAAATAATAAAAGCGTTCGATGGATCCCAAACAGAACTCAACCGCGTTGGAAAATACAAAGCCAGGAAACCCGGACAGAAATAGCGCCTAACGTAGCATCCGGCCACTGAGTGATTTTACCGGTATACTTCGATACAATACCTGATAAATCTTAGGTTTATCAGTCAGCAACTGGCAGCGAAAATTGTATCGAAGTGATTTATTACGTGACACTACAGTCCGGGATGAATCATACTTTCTGGTTTCACCCAATCGGCAAATTTCTTTTCATCCAAAAGCCCCAATTTTTTTCCAGCTTCCAATAGGGTTGTTCCCTCATGGTGGGCAGTTTTTGCAATCTTCGCCGCATTGTCATACCCAATGTGCGGATTCAGGGCTGTGACAAGCATCAATGAATTGTGAAGGTTCGATTTTATTTTCTCAAAATTCGGTTCAATCCCGACCGCACAATGTTCTTCAAAGCAAAGACAAGCATCTGAAAGAAGGCGAATAGAATTCAGAACATTAAAAATAATAACAGGCTTAAAAACATTCAGTTCAAAGTTTCCGGAAGCTCCTCCAATGTTGACGGCAACATCATTGGCGATCACCTGTGTTGCCACCATCGTCATTGCTTCTGACTGGGTAGGATTCACTTTTCCTGGCATGATGGAAGACCCAGGTTCATTTTCAGGAATATTGATTTCCCCGATTCCGCATCTCGGCCCTGACGCAAGCCACCGAACATCATTTGCAATCTTCATAAGAGAGGCCGCAACTGTCTTCAATGCTCCATGTGCTTCTACGAGAGAATCGTGGGCAGCTAAACTTTCGAATTTGTTTTCAGCAGTCAAAAAAGGGAGTCCCGTTTCTTTTGCAATTTGCGCTGCAGCCTTCACGGCGAAATCGGGATGAGTATTCAGCCCTGTTCCGACAGCAGTGCCGCCTAACGCAAGTCTGTAAACAGCCGGAAGGACACGCATCACCCGGTCAATTCCATACGTTAGTTGCTGTACATACCCGGAAAATTCCTGCCCAAGCGTAAGTGGCGTTGCATCCTGGAGATGTGTTCTTCCGATCTTTATGATGTCTTTAAATTCATCCGATTTCTTTTTCAATGTGTCGCGAAGTTTTGTCATTGCCGGGACCAGCTTATGCACCATCTGCTCCGCTGCCGCAATATGCATAGCAGTTGGAAAAGTGTCATTTGAACTCTGGGCCTTATTCACATCATCATTCGGATGGATTGGTTTCTTTGAACCCATCACGCCTCCAGAAATTTCTATTGCACGGTTGGAAATAACTTCATTGGCATTCATGTTTGTTTGTGTTCCGGAACCAGTCTGCCAGATGACAAGAGGAAAGTGGTCGTCCAGTGATCCGGAAATTACTTCGTCTGCCGCTTTCACGATCAGATCACATTTATCTTTCGGAAGAATTCCGAGTGCAGAATTCACAATGGCTGCGGATTTTTTCAGAACTCCCAGTGCGCGGATCATCTCTCTCGGGAATTTGTCTCCGCCAATTTTAAAATGATGCAAAGACCTTTCTGTTTGTGCTCCCCAATATCGTGTGGAGTCCACTTCGATCTGTCCCATTGAATCTGTCTCAATTCTTGTTCCCATGTAATTTCCTCTCTGGTTTTTTTCGGGCGTTTACGGGCTGCTTCAGGCTCGCGGATTCCCGCTCGGTCACGGAAAAATTTCTGCTGAAAATATTCCATGACCGGGCCTTGCGCATCCCTAACGCTTTGGTTTGAATAACTTTTTTCCATTCAATGCCGGAATGGAAAAATTGAAAAGCGCTAAAATTGCGAGAAGGATCGACTCGCGTCACAAAAATTGCGAAAGCAATTTTTTGACGGAAGAGGAGAGCCTGACCCGAGCGAGCGAAGCGAGGGACTCGCCCATTCTAATCAGAAATATCTACTCCCGAGTCGCCATCCGCCTGAAAACTTTTCTAAGAAGATTGCGGTTCAAAAGGCAGGCATCATACAAACCCTGATAAAGCAAAACGCTTTTTTTTGCGATAGCCAGCTGTTCATTCTGCTTTTCTTCAACGGAGAGATTTGTTTCATATCCCTCCGTGATCATCAGAATAATCCGCTGAACCGCTGTTCCAATTATTTCATTGAGTCCTTTTTTGGATGAAACTTCTTCATCAATCCGGTCGATCTCTGAAAGCTCTGAATTCAGTTTTTCGATCTTTATGTCCTTTTGCCTTATTGTATTATATATTCTTTCGCTCAAATTTCTTCCCCGTAACAGGAGCCTTTCGAATGAAGAAAGTTCCCCGATTGTTCTTTCAATTTCGGAGAGAAATTTTTTCGTTTCAATATTCTCTTCCGGAGTAGTGGACAGATTCTTTATTTTCTTCCTGATCAGCGAAATTACTTCCGGATCTGATTTTCCGTAATTTGAATCATCTCCAAAATACTCTACAAAATTACCATGAGGAATGCCTTCTATTTTCGCTCCATCCGAAGTGAGGTTCACCCAATTTT
Source organism: Leptospira sp. (assembly GCA_021413405.1). Lineage (GTDB taxonomy): Bacteria > Spirochaetota > Leptospiria > Leptospirales > Leptospiraceae > JAIOQL01. The sequence continues at coordinate 1,058 of JAIOQL010000032.1, read as the reverse complement.
TTCCGGAAGCCTTGTCCTGGAACCATTTGAGAAAGATTAACATCTTTTCATTTGTAAAATGTTCCTTTCCGTCATAACTCGTTACCACTTTTTTAGGAAGAGCAGTTAGCTGGTTGTAGTTGTGTTTTTCTCTTCTGAAATAACGCGTCTCTCTATAATTCAATCTTTCTTCAAGGATTGCACCTTTACAATGGGCCAATCCCCCGGTAAAAGAAAGATCCTGCCCCAGGAAAAAAACTTCTGATGCTCCCATTAATTCAGCCAGGCTTACTGCGTTGGTTGAAACAGATCCTCCAAATGGAATTTCGCCTGGTTCAATTTTGCAATGCTTTGTCAAAAGTTTAATCAGCGGAAAAGGAGACGACGTGTAAAATCCTTTGAGGGCAGGGGAAAGCCGCAAAGTATGATAGCTGGAAGTTGGATCAAAAACAATTCTCCCTGAACCGTTGTATCCTTCCAGGTAGGAAGTGTTCAGGGCCTGTGGGTCGACTGAATAAATAAGATCAGGATCGATCCCGTTTTGCGTAAGGATATGCAGAGCGGTGTCAACAGCGATTATAAGAAATCTATGAAGGTACTTTTTCAGATCTAAAATATCATAGATCAGGCTGGGACCGGCCCCGCAAACTATGATTGGTACGTTAGGCGAAATCCCGAAAAGCAATGACGCCGGCGCAAGGGTCAGAAGATCCGGAAAATTCTGGATAATGTTCCGGGTCCAGATTCTTTCAAACCTGCTGAGTGTCGCTATGTTAACGTCTTTCTTTTTAAAAAACCCTTCGCAAATGAACTTTAATTCCGAATATTCAGATTCTTTCCATGAGAAACTTCCGCGGTGCGGAATAAATGTGACGGGCAGGTTTGCCATTCCTTTGAATGCAGAAAAAAGTTCATCTTCCAAAAAAGGCTTAATAATAATTTTCAATCGGTTCGATAGAAAGTATACTGAATAATCGAATTCTGATAATGCATGTTTCAATATGCCGGGATATATCTCCATCCAGACAACCCTGCTGTTTGAAAATTGTAAAATCTCCCGGACCAGATAACCTAATCCA
>JAIOQL010000031.1 GCA_021413405.1 Leptospira sp. | reverse complement strand
CAGGAGAGAAAATTAAAAATGCTTCGGGTAAATTGTCAGGCTGATTGATTTCAGTGAGATCCTCCAGCTCATTTTTTATTTCGTATCCGAAATATCCCGTGAAGCCGGCAATGAACGGATATTTTTCCGGATCAAGAAATTCTTTTTGAATTTTCACTGACTCCATCAGTTTCCTGTTCCATCCGGCAAGTTCCCCTGTATAGGCGATGAAAGTAGAGCAGACTGTACGATGTCTTTCCTGGCCTGAAAAAAAATCAAGACGGTGCACAACACCATTTTCGCCCGGATTTTTCCAGACTATAAAATCCGGTTCTGAAACAATAAATGACCATTCTCCTGTTTCTTTGATTGCACCGGATGAATCAAGCCAGACCCTATATTTAAAATCCTTCGTAATTTCTGGAAAAATATCCTTCATTCTGCGAGTGGAGAAAATTTTCCGGTACTGAAAATCCGGATAAACCGGGAAGTCGTGGTCAGTCATTGCAAACCAATTGACTTTTTAGCAAAATTGAATTTTGTTGCATTATATGTCTGCCATACTTCTTGATGGAAAAAAACTTTCGGATAAAATCAAATCAGAAATCAGAAATGAAACCGAAATATTAAGATCCAAAAATAAAAAACTCCCCGCACTATCCACAATTCTTGTCGGAAACAACCCGGCTTCAGAAACCTATGTAAACATGAAAATCAGGGCCTGCGAATCTGTCGGTATAAAATCAAAGCTCCTCCGGCTTTCAGAAAAAACCGGAACCGGAGAACTCATTGATGAAATCGGAAAACTGAATGAAGACGACGATATCCATGGAATATTACTTCAACACCCGTGTCCCCCTCAAATCGATGAACGAAAAGCTTTTGATTTTATCGATTGGAGAAAAGATGTGGATGGAGTTACAACGGTTTCGTTTGGAAAACTTTCTATGGGTGAGAAAACGTTTATTCCGTGCACTCCGGCCGGGATAATGCTTCTACTCAGGGAATATGGAATAAACGTTTCCGGCAAGCATGCAGTTGTTGTCGGGCGCTCTGCAATTCTGGGAAAACCGGTAGGAATGCTTTTGCTGAATGAAAACGCAACAGTAACAATTTGCCATTCAAAAACTGAGAAACTGGACACCATCATCCGGGAGGCCGACATAGTGGTAGGAGCTGTCGGAAAACCGGAATTTATCCGGGCGGAATGGATAAAAAAAGGAGCCGTTCTGCTCGACGCAGGATACAATAAAGGAAATATTGGGGATATAGAAATTTCTCAGGCTGCCGCAAAATCCTCTTTTTACACACCGGTCCCAGGCGGTGTCGGACCAATGACAATCGCAGTTTTACTCAGACAAACCCTCGATTCTCTAAAAGAAAACTTTACACCCGATGGTCTTTAGAGAGTATGATTTAATATGCCTGTCAGCTTTGATGAATGCTTCCAGACTTTTCCAAAACTGAGTCCCCCGGCGGATTTTGATGAATTCTGGAAAGATGCCATAAAAGAACTGAAAAATTTTCCTGTAAAAAATCAGTCAAAACTCCATCTCAAAAGTTCTATTATAAAGGAAACCGTTTATGATATTTCCTACCAGAGTGCAAAAAATTATCAGATAAACGGAAATCTTGTTATTCCGAGACGTCGCGGAAATCTTCCTGTAGTAATTCACTTTCATGATTATATGGGAGCAAGGCCTCAAATTATCAAAGGTCTCACC
>JAIOQL010000322.1 GCA_021413405.1 Leptospira sp. | reverse complement strand
AGGGTGAATGGACTACGGAATATACAATCCGCTTGAACCAGGAAGGAGTTTTTAATCTTCCACCGGTCAGGATTGAAGCAATGTATTCACCAGAAATGTTTGGTGAACTTCCAAACCAGGTATTCGAAGTCGGACGTTAAGCGATACTGCTGGCTATTAAAGATTCTATGAACAGGATTAAACGAAGATTACTTAGAATCCTCACTCTAAGTTTATTTATAATTGTCCTTTTTGTACTTCGCTTTTTTTTAATTCAGTTTTTTTGGGTGAGCGGAAATTCAATGTTACCGGTTCTGAATGACGGTGATATTGTGATTGTGAATAAATTTTTATTCCCCGTCAAATTTTCATTTTTGAAAAACGAACTTCGATATGGAACACCCGAGATAAAGAGGCTTGATCTCATCATGTTCGAAAACGAAAAAGGGGAATTACTGATAAAACGAATTGTTGGCCTTAATGGTGAATATTATGCATACGATTGGGATCAAATCATAATTGATGTGAACCCACTGGTTGTCCCAAAGAAATTCAGGGGAAAGGGGCCAAAAAAGCCAGAAGTAAAATTCGTTGTTCCATCTCCGGACACAGCCTTCCTGCCTATCGAAATCACAGGAAGAATACCCCCCGGCTATTATCTTCTTCTCGGGGATAACCGTGCGAATTCCACCGATTCAAGGCATTTCGGGCTGATACCGGAAAGTTCATTTCGCGGAAAGGTCCTCTTTAGTTTCTGAAATCTTCCGATAAATTAAATATATTATGTCTGCATACAAAGATCGCCTTTTTTACCTGCTGGGGATAATTGTAATTCTTTTCGCAATTCTTTTTGGCCGGGTAACCTTTCTAACTTTCTTTAATGGAAATGCACAGGAAACGAAATCAGAATTGAGAGTTCAGAGAGGCGTCATCTATGACAGACGCGGAATCGAACTTGCCCTCTCGCAGGATTCTTCAACAATCGGAATTAACCCTTCCAATATCTATGATCCTGCTTTTACCGGGGCTCAGCTTTCGCCGTATACAGGAATTCCAGCTGAAAAAATTGAAGCCATGATCCGTGATAAATCGAACTATTTTCTTTTGAAAAGAGAAGTCGATAACACTACTGCAAAAAAAATCATGGAGATGTCTCTTCCGGGAGTGAGACAGGAAAAAGAATTCAGAAGAGTTTATCCGAATGGTAGTCTGGCATCCAATCTCATTGGCTTCACTGGGATGGATGATGACAGGGCCCTCTCAGGAGTTGAATTTTTATATCACAAAGAACTTCTTACTTCGGCAGACACAGAGACTATGAGAGGAAATGACGTTCATCTCACAATCGACAGTCTGATTCAGTATAAACTGGAAGCGGCTTTGGGAAAGGCATTTCACGAATCAAGATCCAAAAAAGCCATCGGAATTTTCATGGATGTTCATACAGGAAAGATTCTTGCGATGGCAAGCTTCCCAAATTTTAATCCGAACAAATACTTTGATTATTCGGCAGAAGCAACAACAAACTGGGCAATCCGTCATGTCTATGAGCCGGGCTCGACCATGAAAATATTTATGGCGATGATTCTTCTGAATGAGAAAGCAATCGATCCTGATGAGAAATTTTATTGCCCGGGATATGTTGAATTTGGAAATACTACTATCCGTTGCACGGATCAGCATGGCCCGGTTGACCTTGAAGAAATTCTTCAGTATTCATGCAACGTTGGTATTATCAAAGCAGTCAGAAAAATTTCCGATGAAAAATTATATGATTATCTGAAAAATTTTATGTTTGGTCAGAAAACAGGTTTCTCGCCCTACGAAAATAAAGGGTATTTCCCTGAATTAAAAAAATGGAATCCGAGCACTTCCTTTTTTCTTTCGATCGGGCAGGGAATTTCAGTAACACCGATCCAGCTCGTCACTTCTGCCGCAGCAATAGTCAATGGTGGAAAGATTTTAACTCCGCTTTCAGTGTCAGGAATTACAAATTCATACGGAGAATTTGTTCATCAGTTTCAGCCAACTTTCTCGCAGATGGGGATTCATGAGCGTTCAACGAAGCAGATGTTACGTGCCATGACGAAGGTTGTTCAATCGGGTACCGGTAAAAATGCTTATCTTCACGACTATCTGATAGCGGGAAAAACAGGAACCGGGCAGAAAGCGAGAGGAAAAGGTGGATATTCTGATGATCTGTTCAGCGCATCTTTTCTTGGGTTTTTTCCGGCAGATAATCCCCGGATTGTAGGCCTCGTTCTGTTCGATGAACCAGGAGGGGTTATCCATTCTGGTGGAGGATTGGCGGCACCTGTATTCCGGCAAGTTGTGGAAAACATAGTTCCGATCATCGAGTCCAGTGAATC
>JAIOQL010000321.1 GCA_021413405.1 Leptospira sp. | reverse complement strand
TGGATTCGAAGGACTTCATCGCCATGAAGTGGAGACTGCTGTCGGTGGGGACATTGTTGCCATTGCCGGAATTCCGGATATTTTTATTGGTGATACAGTTTGCGATCTGGGTAATCCTCTGCCATTGCCGCCGATTACTGTAGATGAGCCTACTGTTTCTATGTTCTTTATGGTTAATAATTCTCCTTTCATCGGAAAGGAAGGAAAACTGGTTACCACACGGAATATTCGCGAAAGACTTGAACGTGAACTACAGACAAATGTGGCAATGAGACTCGAAGAAACCGAAGACAAAGATCGTTTTAAAATATTAGGAAGAGGGGAACTTCATCTTTCCATTTTAATCGAGACAATGAGAAGAGAAGGTTTTGAATTGCAGGTTTCTAAACCGGAAGTTATTATGAAAACCGGTGAGAGCGGTGAAAAATTAGAACCTTATGAAACTCTCGTAATGGATATGCCGGATGGATACACGGGAACGTGTATTGCTGAATTGAACAGACGAAAAGGGGAACTCACCCATATGGATGCTCATGAGTCCGGGATAACACGTGTTGAATATATTATTCCTACGAGAGGACTTATCGGATTTCGCGGATTCTTTATTTCAGAAACAAGGGGAGAGGGTGTTCTCACCAGCAGATTTATGAAATACGGTCCTTTCAAAGGTGAAATACCGGGAAGAAAAAATGGTGCTCTTGTTTCTATGGATTCTGGCGCCACTACAGGATACGCACTTTGGAAAATTCAGGAAAGAGGATCACTGTTTCTGGATGCAGGAGTTCCCGTCTATCCGGGAATGATAATCGGAGAAAATGCAAAAGATAATGATCTGGAAGTGAATCCAGTGAAAGAAAAAAAGCTAACGAATGTTCGCGCTTCCGGAACTGACGAAGCCATTCGGCTTGTTCCTCCGCGTAAGCTTTCTCTCGAACAATCAATTGAATTTCTGGATGATGATGAGCTCCTGGAAGTTACACCCATGAGTCTTCGGCTTAGGAAAAAAATTCTTGATCCGGGTATGCGTAAAAGAGCCAAGTAATTTATCTTTTTAAGAATTAGGCGTAGGTTGCTTATTATTCTATGAAGTCATTTGTCTTTTGATTCAGAAAAAGACTTATCGTGGCTCATTGACGGATTTTGTAGCGGATTTTTCGATGAATTTCGGGCATGATTCGATGCCGAATCAGCACGCGAGAGGAAAATTCTTTGATCGTTGGGGGAACTCCACAATCATAGAATTTTTCCGCGAGAAGCGCATCCCATCCGGCAATATCGAGAACCAGTAGCAGAGTGAATAGGCCGGTCTTTGACAAACCCAGGTAGTCCGCTAAAGTATCAAATTGAATCCAATCATGGTTGAAAGGCTTAAAATTCTTCTTAACAAGATCTCTCCCAGGATCCTGGTAGCGTTTCTTTACCGACTGCCTCTCGCCGAGACCTCCCGACATTATCAGATGACCATATCTTTTAATCAGAAAATGAAGATAAATTTCTCTTCTTCCACCGTTAGTGCGTTCTTCAAAATCTTCTAAAAAGCGCGTTGGTACTAGAAGAGACGATTGTGTATTGGGATGCTCTATTGGATAAAGTGCCATACTTTCCATCCTAATGAATATTGTAGCCTTGATTTTGATTCGAAATCCAAGTGCTCCTTTATATCAGGTATAAAAAGTTCTGGCAGGACAGTTAATTTTACTAAAAAATGCACCGTTTATGAATTTTTTTTATATTTCAGTAACGCTTCCGTAATTCCGGTAACGAACTAGGAAACTATTTTCTCTTTTTTACTTTGACATCAAATTTGAAATATCCGATTTCCGCAATTTCATCTTTTGAGATCCGGACAGCTCCTTTTGGGGAATGGAGAATCATAACATCGCCAACCTGTGTAACAATCGCCCCGGAGATTTTTTCCCCATTGTTTTTTGAAACAACTTCGAGAAGGCTATAATAGTTCTGCAAATCATCATATGAGTTCAATTTTTTTTCATTTACTCTTTCCTCAATAGAAGTGATAGCTTTATCAAGATGATCTTTATGATTTTTTTCAATCTCCCTTATTGTATTCTTCCCTAAGGACTCATTTCTGTTTGAATCGACTGCTTTTTTAATCAAATCATCTTCAACATTAACTACCGTTGCAATATCGGCTTCTTCTTTTGGTGATATTTTGGCCTCTTTTGCCGTTAAAAGGGATTGTCCGGACTCATCCTTCAGCTTATAGTCATACTTATTTAACTC
>JAIOQL010000320.1 GCA_021413405.1 Leptospira sp. | reverse complement strand
TGATATATTTTCCGTAGCGTTTTGCAAATCCGATCAGCCAGGATATTGCATCCATAAAGGTTTTCTTTATATCGAATTCTTTAAACGGTGCGAAAAAATCTCCAATGATTGAATCACCTCCGTCCATCCAGGTCAAAAGCTCATCCACTATTGCAACTACTGCACCGATAGCGATTCCAATCCCAAGCATCAGAGCGATCATTGGAAGCCACGGAAGGATCGCTGCGTAACCGGATGCAGCCATTGAATATCCGAAAGCCGTGATAAGCGGAGAAATAATTAGAAGCGCTAACTTCAAACGATTCATTCCTTCCTCGGCATCAGTAAACCAATTTAGAACGCTAACTCCAACATCGAGAAGAGGTCTCATCGCAGAGAAAATAAGAGCACCAACGTTTTCTTTGAGATCTCCGATTCTTTGTCCAAAAATCTCTACCATTGCTGAAAGTGTTTTAGTGTGCTCAGCATATTGAGATTGAAGTGTTGAATTATTTTTTAGAGCTTCAGTGATCAGCTTTTCTCGCATGATCCGCTTTTCAGCGTCGCTTACTCCGAGAGTGCTTATTTGTCTGAATTTATCCGCGTAATCTTTGAATATTGCTCCGTTCTTTTTAAAGAACTCATCGGATCCGGAAATGATTGAATCCTGAGATTGTGCCATCATCTCATTCAAATCGTTTCCTGTTACTGCTGCTGCCTTTTGCAAGCCGGATAGATTTGTAGCAATGAAATCTACACTAGCGCCCATTTTCATTGCTTGATTTGCAGCTTGTAGAAGTGATCCTTCTGACGTGAGCCCTTTGGATTCCTTCATGGCATTCTTGATGGAATCGGTAAGTTGTCCGTAGCCATTCTGAGAAAGATTTTTCGCCATTACCTGCTGCTTTTCGAGAGCAGCATAAGCGTCTAAAGAGGACGATGCAAAAGCAGTCATTGCTCCTGCAAGGGCAAGACTTCCGATTGTTTTCATGAGACTGTTTGTTCCGGCTGCAGAAGCCCTGGCATCGTCAAAGGCTTTTTTGAATCGGTTCACGCCTGGTATCGCATTTACAACATTTGTCCCGATATCCTTTACAATATCGCGAAAATTTTTCGGAATGGAATCGACCATCGACTTTCCGATTTCCGCTCCGAAATCTGTAAAATCATTGGTTAAATTTAAAGCAGAATCACCAACTGCACCCAGCTGATCCTTCATTTCTTTTGCTTGCTGAATGGCTTCCATCATTCCGGAATCCATTACATCAATGAAATCTGCGAAGTTTTCCTTTACGACATCGATGTCAGAGTCAACGTTCTGAAGTTCGTTCGAAAGATCAGAATTCAGATTAAGTTCTACGTCAAGTCTGCGGAGTGCCATGTTATCTATTTTCCTTCGTAGCCGGTTACTATTACTTTTGTTGGTTTACTTTCTTCGTATTCCTTCCTTTCGATCATCGCCTCATGGAATTTTAAATGCCAGAAAGGAGTTTGAGCATCAATGTCGCTTTGCAGGAAAACCGAATACCCAAGTATGAATGCCTGCCAGTATCCGATTTCCTTTTTAAATTCTTCATAGGCGTATTTTTTTAAATCATCCCGTTTAATTAATCCTCGAACCGAAGGAAATTTACGGTTCCAGCTTCCCTCTAAGAAATCGGCCTTGGACTTGAGTCCACACCTCGTATTCTTTTGGCGAAACATTATCCACCGTTGGTTTAAAAGTGTGACCGATCGGTGAAACTACGTGCTCGAAAAATTTGTCCATGAGCAAATCCTGTTGAAACCCTTCGGTCAAAGAAACCGATTGTTGTCTCCAGGAAGAGACAATCCGATTTGAAGGGTATGTGAGTTTGTATTTTCTCCCATCAATAAATTTAATTTCTGCGACTTTTCCGTCGTCATCGATAGAAATCAGAATTGGATTTGAAAGCTTTTCGATTCTTTCTACTAATTGATTCTTTTTTTCTTCGCTCATTTTACGATCACTCCTTTATAATCTGGAAGATAGAAAACCCATGTGCGGTCTCTATATGCTTTCCCTTTTTCAACTATTGGTTTTTGCATCACCCTTGCCTTTGCACAGAACCCGAGATTCCCGCCATCTGATTTATCAGAAACCGAAATCGGAAACGGAGCCCTCGCTTCGCCGAGTCCAAAATAAAATTCATTCTCTGGTGAATCACCCATGAGGATTAGCGTTAATTTCCATCTCTCATCATAAACTTCAGAGACATTGTTTTCGCCTTTAATTCCTGTTTGAGTTTCAATGTAGTCTGCAGTCATTGGTTCAATTTTCATAAATCCATCTGCTTGACTCATTCCGGTCGCAGGTTTTCCTGCGATGATAAGATTTACTTTTTTAGGATCGTATATTCCGCCCATTGTTCCTCCTTAAGTTAGTTCACCATCGATGTCGTAAACAGTGTTTATCATTCCGCGTAAGCGTGCGGAGAATTTGATAAACGGAAAGTTTCTTTTGTTCCGTTCGTTCTCCGGAATATCATCGATAGATTCCGGCAGAGTGATTTTGTATTGATAGTCGTTCAGATCAGAACGTTTTTTATCATCTTCGGTTTCAACGGGAGCAATGATTCCCATTACACCGAACGCAGAAAACATTTGCCGCATCTTGTCTTCAATCATGCGAGCTCCACCCATTGTATAAGGAACAATTGGTTCGTTGATAAACAATCCCGCGATTGATTCATCGAGGCGAGCTTCGATGTAATCTCTATTCACAATCACATCGACGTATTTCCCGGAGACTACTTTTCCATCAAATGTAACTTGCTTTCCAGCAAATTCAACAATCAGGTTTCCGTTGTCTGAAAAAATCGAAGTTGTCTGAGCGTTTGTGAAGCCTGAATTTTCAACACCGTCCAAAGTGCGGTATGCGTAGTTGAAAGAACCAATCGCACGAGCAACAGTTTCTCCAACAAGAGC
>JAIOQL010000319.1 GCA_021413405.1 Leptospira sp. | reverse complement strand
CGTGATGCAAGATTTACAGTGTCCCCGATCACGGTCGTATCAATCCTGTCTTCACTTCCAACCGTCCCGAGCATCAGCTTGCCGGTGTGAATTCCGGTACCGATCGCAATTGAATTGTACCCTTGTGATTTCCGGTGAATATTGTACAATTTCATTTCTTCCTGCATTTCAATCCCGGACCGGACTGCGCGGTCTGAAGAGGTTTCGCCGGGAGTATTTTTTTCAGGATAAAGAGACATGATAGCATCCCCGATATACTTATCCACAAATCCCTGGTTCTTCTTTACAATTGGTTCCATCCGTTTCAAATAGCTGTTCAGAAACCGGAAATTGTCATCCGGACTCATTTTTTCAGACATCGAAGTAAACGACCGGATATCACTGAATAGAACAGACATGTCATATAACGCACTGTCACCCAGCCCGATTTCAACGACGCTTTTTTTGTTCAGGAACTCGAGGAACTGTGTTGGAACAAACCGGTGAAAAGCAGTATTGAGTGTCTGCAGATTCTTATTCATTGCTTCCGATTCAACCTGGAGACGCACAAGCTGGTTGGCAAGCACTACGGCCACTGTGAAAACGAAAAGACTAAAAGCATAACCGGTGACACTCGGAATATTCAGAATTCCCCTCGAACTTAAAATATCAATAGTTGCAGAAACGAGGATGGCGACTGCCCCCAAAAGAACCGTGACTGCGTCCCTATTCTTCTTTATAAAAGCATGAAATATCAATACTGACAGAATATAGATTACATAGAATGGATACGTTATTGATTGAATGAATATTTCATTTATCTGGTTCCATAATCCAATCGAATCAGTAAACAAAACTACTGCAATGCATAGGAATGTCGAAACAGCAACTGCTCTGAAAATAAAATGAACAAACCTGCTGAATTTATTCTGCGGAATTGCAAGCAAAGAATTTACAAACCAGCCCGCAGCAGGAAAGATAAGAAATAGTAAGCAATATTCGGTTCTTTTCAGTTGAATGAATGAAACGGGAAGCTCATATTTCATCTGCGTCCTTAGAAACTGGTAAGCAACAAGAATCGTACAGAATAATCCAAACGCAAGATTTTCGGTATTCTGTTTTCTCCGGAAATATAAAAACAGAAAATAGAAACCAACTGTCAGGTAAGAAAAAAGAAACGCTGCCTGAAGATAATCCTCTTCCAGAAATTTTTTCCAAACCTGTTTTGACACTCCAATTTCTGTGTGATCCTTATAAATTCCAAGTTCTCCGGCAAGCAAGCTTTTGACGTGTAAAAGAATTACATTTTTTTTTCCGTTCAGTACGAGGTAATCAGGAACTTCATAAATTCTGATCCTGTCATATGGCTCTACCCGGGGAGAGTCCCATTCACCTGTTGAACCGATAACAGTTCCGTTGAAATAAATAATATCCCTATCAGTTATCATTCCAAGACGGATCGAAATATGTTTATCGAATTCTTCCGGAATAAGAATTGTTTTTCTATACCATGCCTCAGTTTCATTTTTATTGGAATTCTGATTTTCCAATAGATTCGAAGGGATCTCTACAGGGAACCAGCCCGGCTTTTGCCCGTCTGCAATTTCTTCATTTTGCAAAATAACCATTGTGACGGTTTGCATATCCTCTTTTTGAAATGTAGCCCACCATGTATGATTTCCTTTTGCGATCGACGAATTTAGAGATTGGAACGATCCCGAATATTCTACCGTTTGTATTCCGAAAGATTGTGGAATAATTATTGTAAAAGGGAAAGAAATGAGTATAGCCATAAGGATATGGCCCGGATTAAATGATCTCACCGGAAAATATTGTGAGTTTCCGGTATTACTTGCAACTCAATTATGCACGGATGCAACCTACTTGACATTTTTTCAATTAACAGGCCAAAATGATCCTGACCGCATATTAAACCAAATCAGGGAAAGATATTAAATGAAACTGAAAATTTACGAATATAAAAATTGCAATACCTGCCGGAATGCACTCAAGTTCCTGGACCGGAGTAAAATTGAATATGAAAAAGTTGCAATCAGGGAAAAACCCCCTACAAAATCTGAGCTGAAGAAAATGCTTTCATTCGTAAAAGACACCAAAAGGCTATTCAATACCTCGGGAAAAGATTACAAGGCCCTAAACCTGAAAGAAAAGCTTCCAGCACTCAATGTAGAAGAACAGATAGATCTGCTTTCCAGAAATGGTAACCTTGTAAAACGGCCTTTTCTCCTATCTGAAAATTTCGGTCTGACCGGATTTAACGAATCGGAATGGAAAAAATCTCTTGCCTAAACCGGAACAACTGTTGTAAACCGATTGCAATTCAGGCCAATATAAAAATCATACTAAATAAGGAAACAAGCATGACAGATTTTACAGAAAGAAGAAAACACATTCGGATCCAGCCTTCGATGGCCATGGAAGTCAAAATTGATCCTCAAGGCTCCGGACACACAAAGAACATCAGCGTCGGAGGAATTACATTTTCAAGCGATACTCCTTACGAATTGGGAACTATTCTCGATTTGAGCATCCGCATGGCAAGCCTTACAGGATCAATGGAGCTGAAAGGAAAAGTTCTCCGCTGCGATCCGATCGACAGCAGGCATTACACAATTACAGTAAATTATGTGGACACTGATACTGACACGGAACTTGAAATAGAAGAGCTGATTAAAAATTATTCCTGAGATCACAAAGACTGACATTCTGCAATTTCAAAGTCAAATTCGCTCTGCTCCTTTTCCCTCTCTGACCAGTATCATTTCATCAGTTGTGAAATCAATGACGGTAGACATCTCTACTTTGACAATGCCTCCGTCAATGATACCTTCCGTTCTATTTCCATAGATATTCTCGAGATCATCTATGTCAGTCATGTATTCATCGTTTGTAAAAACTGAAGTGGTTGTAATTGTCCCCGGATGAACAGATAAAAATTCCGAGAGCAATTTGTTTTCAGGAATCCTGATCCCGATATTTTTATTTTTATTATTCGAAAGACTCACACGGGGAATGCTCCGGTTCGCACGAAAAATAAAAGTGAATGGCCCCGGGGTGATTCTTTTCATCAGTTTGAATGCTTCATTCGGTATATATTCTACAAGACTGGCCGCAGTCGAGATATCCGGACAAAGAATTGATAAAGGTTTGTTTTTATTTATTTCCTTGAGAACATAAAGCTTCTCTATTCCTTTTTTTGAATTCGAATCGGCGGCTAACGCATAAACAGTATCCGTCGGAAAAATATACACAGCCCCATCTATCAGGTTGCCGGATATTTCTTTTAATTTTCTTTTGTCCGGATTAACGGGATGTAGCTGGAGAATCATCTACTTTTGGATAACAATTCGAATTTCTTTCTTTCTGTTTTTCGAATAGATTCGGATAATCGATTCCGCCTTCATCATTTATTATATCCCTCCTGATAT
>JAIOQL010000385.1 GCA_021413405.1 Leptospira sp. | reverse complement strand
CGGGGCTTTGCTTTTTCCTTTGGTAATAAAGGTTCTATACGTTCCCAAAGTTTATCAGGGATTGCTGAATAATACTTGTCCATTCGGACATATCATAATTTCCTAATTTAAGTACAAGCAGGTTTTGAGACCGGCTCTAAGATTCTTCCGCGTGTTCTTCTTCGTCACTATCATCCGGGTTTTTACCCCATGGATAAAGCCCGTCTTTATTCATCAGTCTCGGATTCAGGCCGGGAACAATCTTATTCACGCTAATGGTAAATTTTAATCTTTCTTTTCCGAGTTTGGTAATATAAAATGCGCAGGAAAGGGATAGCTCAATAAAATTTGCCATCCCGCCTTTGACTATCTTATCAGAAATCCGGAAGTTTGCTTTTTTTCCAATAATCTCATAGCTTTCCAGTTTCTCCTTTGCTTCCATTTTTGAAAGCAGGTTCATCCTCGGATGCTTGTATAGAACCGGTCCGTTCCTTGAAATTTGAATTTCATATTCTTCCATATCCCTGTCTTTCTTGAATTGAAATACAAGGTGGTCTTCTGAAATGGCTACGCATTTTGTAGCTAAATTACCTGCGAGTTTCCCGACAGTAAAAGTGTGATTTCTTGTGGCTTCATCCACGACAATGTCATAGGAATCCCCACGCCTCGGCGGAAGTTCAACTTCGGACTTTCTTTTGGACAGAACCGGATAAAAAAACTGGTGAAAAATTATTCCCAGTAATCCCAGGAATGCGAGAATAAGGAAAAGCCATAGCCACAGCCGGAAACTATCCTCAACAACAATGGCTAAAAGAGGCAGAAATTCTACCTCTTTACGTCAATCAAATGCTTATCTTTCGTTTCTGGATTGAATGCATTTCCTTTCACAGCTAGAAGACTTTTTATATCTTCAAGACTTATTACCTGGTTTAATCTCTCTTCTACTGAAATCGGGTTTGGTTTCATCACGAGATGCTCGGGAGAAATTTTTGCTTTTTCCGCAGATTTTATTTTGTCTGCATTATCCTCTTTAGGTTGTTCCATGTCCCGAGCATCCGTTTCTCTGGGCATGTCCTGAAGATGGTTTACAACCGGCTTTGCTGGAACCAGTCCATTGTTTGCGTGTGTTATATTCGTTATTGTCATAAACCTAAACCTCCGTTTATAGGTTCAACGCGGGACGGATTTTTTGGTCTATCTCGCTATTTCATAGTATCGACGAAGTAATAAACAAATTAACTGAAAATTAAAAAAATTTACGCAGCTTTTAACGCTGCGATTCTGGTCATTAAGGGGAGTTTTTTAACTATACTATGGCCAAAATTAAAGAATTTATCAACGCAATCCGGACAAAAATTCCTGAAAAATGGAAATTACATGCTTTCGCAGGCCTGAACCTGGTAGCCGGAGCTCTAATCGGGATCCTGATCTTCTGGGGAATCCAGGAATTTGTCGGAAAAAATTATGTCGTGATCGGAATGAGCCGGTATACAGAAAGAGACCTCGCCAAAGAATTTCCGGACGTTTACAGGAAGCTGAAAGGTGAATATACCAACGGATTAAATTACGGATTTGGCGAACTGATAAACAAAAAGCTTATCGAAAAACTGGCTAAAGACAAAAATACTACTCCCGAAGAATTAATGAATCAGGGCTCCAGTGCTTATTCCCCTTCTGAGACGGAAATTGCAGCGGTTTACGAACAAAACAAAACCCAGTTGAAAGGCAAAGCTATCGGAGAAGTTAAAAACGAAATTATTCAATTCCTGAAAATGCAAAAATCAAATGATGCAAAGTCTGCGATCCTGAACGAAGCCAAAGAAAAGTATAAAAGTAAAATTTCCATTCACATTGCAGAACCCCCTGCCCAAAGAATGACAGTTGAGGAAAAAGGAAATCCATTCCTCGGCCCGAAAGATGCCAAAGTAACGGTCATTGAATTTTCAGATTTCGAATGTCCATTCTGCAAAAGAAGCCAGTCTGTAAACGTAGAGCTCAGAAAAATATACAAAGATAAAATCAAATGGGTTTTCCGTGATTACCCTCTTCCGTTCCATCAGAATGCTATGTTTGCGCACGTCGCGGCAAATTGTGCCATCCCACAAAACAAGTACTGGGAATACTTCAATATTCTGTTCGAAAATACCGGGAACCTCGACAAAGAAAATGTAATATTCCTTGCATCCAAGGTTGGAATAGATAAGGACAAGCTGAACGATTGCATCAAAAATTCAATGGCTGTGAAATCAGAGATCGAAACTGATATGAACGATGGACAGAAACTGGGAGTCAATGGAACACCCGCATTCTTCATAAACGGTATCATGGTGGAAGGTGCACAACCAATAGCAGCATTTCAAAAAATCATCGATAAAGAGTTAAACAACTAAGAGGAGTTTATATGGGAAATACAGTTAAAGTAGCAGTCACTGGTGCAGCAGGACAAATCGGATATTCGCTTTTATTCCGCATCGCATCGGGTCAAATGTTTGGTCCGGATACAGCCGTTGAATTACAGTTATTGGAATTGGAGGCAGCTCTACCGGCACTGAAAGGTGTTGTGATGGAACTGGATGATTGTGCGTTTCCACTTTTGCAAAAAGTTACTGTGAGTTCCGATCTGGATGTAGCATTCAACCAGGTTAACTGGGCGTTACTCGTTGGATCTGTTCCCAGAAAAGCAGGAATGGAGAGAGGTGATCTTCTCAAAATTAATGGTGGAATTTTTACAAAACAGGGAAAATCTATCGAAGCAAAAGCAGCGAGTGATGTCCGGGTTCTCGTCGTTGGAAATCCATGCAACACAAACTGCCTGATTGCAATGAACAATGCCAAGAAAATTCCTAAGAACAGGTGGTTTGCTCTGACTAAACTGGATGAAAACCGTGCGAAAACACAACTCGCGCAAAAAGCAGGAGTGCCGGTTTCAAAAGTATCGAACCTCGCAATTTGGGGAAATCATTCCGCAACCCAATATCCTGATTTTTATAATGCAAAGATTGAAGGCAAGGCTGCAACTGATGTTATAACTGATCATGAATGGTTAAAAGGCGATTTCATTTCAACTGTTCAGAAAAGAGGGGCTGCCATCATTACTGCAAGAGGTGCTTCCAGTGCTGCCAGTGCTGCAAATGCGGTTGTGGATACTGTTCGCCAGATTATTACTCCAACACCCGCAGGTGACTGGTTTAGTGTTGCAATCTGTTCCGATGGAAGTTATGGCGTAGAAAAAGATCTGATTTTTGGATATCCTATCCGTTCGAACGGAAAAGACGTAGAAATAGTTCAAAACGTTCCGTTAAACGATTTTGGTAAGGAAAAATTCAAAGTTACTCATGAAGAACTGATTTCCGAAAGAAAAGACGTTTCAGATATGCTTTAAAAAGCAGGTATTTCCGGATTTGAAATAGAATTTGAAACTATTCAATCTGCCTGTCTACTCCTGAATAGTTTGAATAGAACACTGATAACATGGATTAACGGATTTGCACCGATTTGATTTTTTATCAGTGTTTATCAGCTAAATCCTTGTCATCGGTATCCCATTTTTTCTGAATGAAAAGACAAATCATTTCAGAACTTGAGTCTCTGAAATCCAAAAACCGGTATCGAACTCTCTCTTTTCCAAACGGACTCGATTTCTCCTCAAACGATTATCTCTGTCTTTCTCAAAACAGGGAACTAAAGAAAAGCTTTAAGGAGGGAATTGAACTTTTTGGCACCGGATCCACTGCTTCGAGACTGATCCGGGGACATCGCGATGTTTTTGAAAGAACGGAAGCCATTTTTGCAGACTGGGTAAAATCCGAAAATTCTCTTTTCGTGGCAAACGGTTATGCCGCAAATTCCGGACTGATTGACTGTCTGTCCGATTCGAGAACAATCATATTCACTGACCGGCTGAATCATGCTTCAATTCTTGACGGAATAAGAATTTCCGGTGCCATCAAAAAATATTACAGGCACCGCGACACCGGCCATCTTGCAGAACTGCTCCGGAAATCAGATCCATCGGCAAAAAAAATCATTGTATCCGAATCAGTATTCAGTATGGACGGGGACATTTGTGCGTTAAGCGATCTTGTCAAATTAAAGAGAGAATATGATGCAACTCTCATAATTGACGAAGCTCACGCACTCGGGATATTCGGAATACAGGGTGGCGGGATATCTCTAGATGAAAACAGGCTGGACCCATCTCTAATTCCGGAGATTGATTTCCGTGTTTTCACAGCAGGAAAATCACTTGGCCTTGAGGGAGCGTTTATCGCTACAACTTCCTTATCGAAAGAATACCTGGTCAATAAAATGAGAACATTTATTTTTTCAACGGCACCTATTCCGGCAATCGCTCATACAATTCAAACTTCCATCGCCCTTATAAAAAAAATGGACCCGGAAAGACAAATCCTGCTTGCAAATGCATTCTATCTGAGGAACGCCCTTCGGGAAAAAGAAATGGAAACGCTCCAAACAGAATCACAAATTATTCCGGTCGTTCTTTTTGATGAGATAAAAGCCCTCGAAAAATCTGCCCGACTGAAAAGAGATGGTTTTGATATACGCGCAATCAGGCCACCAACGGTTCAGGATTCAAGATTACGCATCAGCATCAATTCTGAGATTACAAGGGAAAATCTGGATGCGCTGATAAATGTAATTTGAATAAACTTATTTTTTAAGTTAAAAATCACTTCTCTTTTTTTTGTGAATATGCCTGCCTATGAACAAATATCCGAAAGCAGACAGTAATGCGAAAAGGGAAATTACGTTCCAGGCAATTGCAAAATCGTGTGAAAACAATTCAATGATGTGCCCGCCAATTACAGGTCCGACCGACCAGCCGAGCACTGATATTA
>JAIOQL010000384.1 GCA_021413405.1 Leptospira sp. | reverse complement strand
GGATCTATGATAAATATTATTCTTCTTGGATCCCCGGCTTCCAGATTATACTTTGCCCTTCTTCTATCAGTTTTTAAAGTTGCAAGATTAAATCCGGAAATTTCAAGTTTCTTTGTATTGGAAAACACCGGCTGGATATTTCCGATACGCTCCAGTAGAGGGCGGATCTGGGTACGGTTAATTTCAAGGATTACGCAGATTTCAAAATGAATCTTCTTTTCAGAATCTGCAGTCACAGTTATAACATAGTCTCCTTTATTTAATACACTTTTATTTTCACAAAGGCTCACACCTACATATTCAAAGAAATCTTTAACAATTCTCTCATTGTAGGAAAAAAAACTGTTATTCAATATCATTTTCATTGCAGTCATGGAATCAAATGCACCTCTCCAGGACTGGTTCGTTGTCAGAGAAGAATACTCACCTGCAATAGAAATTATACTAATGTCCTCATCATAGGCAGTGAATGTTAAGATATTCTTGATTTGCTTTGGGATATCCTGCGCTGTAACTGATTTTGTAGGATCTTCGGAATATTTTTTTTGTAGAGCAGTCAGTTTCTCTACGAGAATTTTTGTATTCGGGTAGTTATTGTTCGGTCCTTCTCCGCGGAACGGTCTGTGATGACTAAGAACATTAGCTTTTATTTTCTCACTTATATCCGTTAAACCTGCGATCATGAGGTAGCTGATCATGGGATGATTCTTGATGTAATTGAATTCGTCAGCAGTAAGATTTGCATGAGTTGGCATTTTCATCTGAGTGTAACCGATATCACAAAGATAACAGGAGACCATCATGTTTATCTGGTCCTGCTTCTGAATTTCAGTTTCTGCCTTCGAAAGGGCTTTCATCCCCCGAATCTTTAGAGCCATAGCGATTACTGTTCTTTTTGTAATTACTTCCGAATCGGTTTCAACCCCCACACCAGACATGACATCCAGGATATTGAGGAGCCCGTTTTCATTGTCCTTTGTTTGCGAAAAATCGGTTAGAATATTATCGATAGATTTCGATACAGCCCGGAATTGAAATCCCTGCATCGGAGCTTTTTTGAGATCATTCAGAAAACCCGTTGTGTCTCTTGCCAAAGTAACAGTAAGATCGGCATTGACAACTTTG
>JAIOQL010000383.1 GCA_021413405.1 Leptospira sp. | reverse complement strand
GATACACATAACTACGCGGTATCCTTTTCTTGATTTCCCATGTTCCAGACTCCATCTTCCCGGATATGATTCTTCGAGACGCAAACGGACATATTCCATACCCATTCCGGAACCTTTCTTTGATTCATTTGTTTCTGCTTTTTTGAAATGGTTATGAACGATAAAACAGTAATAATTTCCGGCTCTTTCATTCTTATTTTTTATCTTCAGAATACAAAAAGAGAGCTTTGCCTTCCCGGAATCTTCGTAGGTGAATGCATTTTCCAGCAATGTATGAAAAATTAGCGGAGGCAGCAATTCATCACCGAGAAATCCTCTCAATCTTAAACTGTAAAACTTCTCCATGCGCATTTTCATAACTGAGACATGATATTTGCAAAGTCTGAATTCATCCATAATGGAAATGTGCTTTTTACCTGCGATTTCCTGTATTACCCTGAGTTCTCCCGCAAGCGCATCCAGAAGATCAGTTGATTTGTCCGGACTTTCCAGTATCCAATAGCGGATGGTGGACAGCGAATTCATCAGGAAATGAGGTTGAATCGTTTTCTTAATAAGTTCCAGTTCCATTCTTTTGGACTGTATATTGGTGTTATACAATTTTTCTTTCAGATCCGCTGACTGTTCCAGTTCTGTTTTCTGTTTTTCAACAGTTGAATATAGCTTGGTGAATTTTTTAGAAAGAAATATCGCCTGTGAAAAAAACAGTAAAAAGGCTCCTATAGGAGAATATACTTCTGTCCGGATTATATTATTTTCGAAAAGAATATCATTTATTATCGTCACAAAAAAAATAAAAAAACCCATGAGAAAACCGAGTGCACATTCTTTTCTTTTGAGGGCAGCTTTTACGAAAATATTTAAAATATAAATACAGCAGATTAGAATAAGAATTTCTCCATAATCGAAAATATATTCAATCCACGATACACTTGAAACGATTACATGGACTGACATGCACAGGAATATTGTTTGCAATGTTCTCACAAACAGTATATTCGACTCTTCGGGCAACAGTCTTTTTACAAAACCTAAAAAAACAGGAAAAGTGAGGTAAATAGAAAGGAAAATCATTTTTATCAGCATTTCCCAATTCAGATCAGGGAAAAGAATTACAATAAAATATTCTCCAGTTGTTATTTTAAATAATACAGCCAGAAAAGCGTAAACTGAGAAGTAAAGAGTAGTGCGGTCCTCCTGTCTCAGGAGGAACAGGCAGAGGTGATAAAGTGAAATAACAAAGAGACTGCCAATCAGGAAAATATCAAGTGCAAGCAGGTTTTGTTTATATAGCATCACCCTGGATGCTTTTCCGAATTCAATACTCTGCCGGAATCCTCCATGCAAATTTTTGAAATTTGCCACATGGATAATGATTTCAACAAGGTTCTCTGGAGAAGAAAAGAAAACAGCCTGGGGAAGCCA
>JAIOQL010000382.1 GCA_021413405.1 Leptospira sp. | reverse complement strand
AACCTCGGTGATGATGATTACCTCATTAAACCTTTTTCATTGGAGCAGTTAACAACGACTGTCCGGTCACGGCTGATCCGGAACCGGAGCGCTCAGAGTAAATACAGGGAATATTCCTTGCGTATGAGAAATCAGCTTGAATGGCTTTTGTGGAAGGAAAAAGCAAAAGAAATAAATAAGCTGAACATGGGTAAAGTGATGATTAATAATTTCAGACACACAATTTCCCAGGGAGTTGGAGATGGGGCTCTTGTCACTCAGATTGAGATGATCGATATGTGTAAAAAGCTGGATAATGACAATTATAGAGTTCCGGTAAAAATCCTTGATTCACTCATTTCAAAAGCTCAGTCTGTGCGCAACTGGCTGGAGTCTCTCGAAAAAACGGCAGAACTTGCCGAGGCTGAATATGCTGAGGAAGTAATCAGTACAACAGAAATCTCACAAATAATTTCAGAATCGTGCAATAACGTGGAAAAATTCAGGTCAATAAAAAATCAGAAAATTGTATCAAATGACCCTCAGTGCAATAAAGAAATTTCGGGCAATGCAAGAGTGGTAGGTCTCGCTATAAGGGAACTTCTAACCAATGCTTTTAAATTCATTCAATTTGTTAATATCGATATTTTTTCAATACTTATAATCAATGAAATTGAAGACATGCCACTGGGAATTTCGGGAATACCTGATGATTGCGAGAACGAGATTTTTGAGCCATATCACCGTCTGAATCATACTTATGATGAAAGATTTTATGATGAGGAAGTTGGGATGGGAATTGGACTGACTGTTGTAAGGGGAGCAGTCAACCAGATCGGTGGAAATGTTTCAATCTACGAAGGAATGGATCATACTGATTTCATCTCGCCAACCAAAAAAGTAATTGCAGAACTCAACTTTAAAGTCGTTACAAATGGAAAACACTGACTGAAATCTTTTCTGTAATCAGTTATTTAGAGAGTACGTATATAAAATACACGAAGTTAAAAATTGTTTCATTTTATAGCGTGCTGTCTGGAAAATAATCGCAAATTAATTTTTTCGTTAGAGCAGCATAGCCGGGAATAAATATACATATTCATCTCACCCTTCTTCTCAACATTAATTTGGCAGTAAGTAATTCTACGTATATTATTTGTATTACTACCTATTTACTTTCCGGGGAATGTTTATGAAAACCATTGAAGCAATACGGATCATTTTGAGAATTAAACTGAATTTTCAAATCTTCAAGTGCGGATTGCCAAAGGAAAATAATATTAATTCAAATATTTCTAATAATAGTCTACATCTTCTGCACCAGTATAAAAATGCAATTGATCAGAGTACTATAGTCTCAAAGACAGATATTCACGGAAAAATTACATTTGCGAATGATGAGTTCTGTAAATTGTCAAAATTCAACAGGGATGATCTGATTGGAAGACCGCACAACGTTGTGCGACATCCGGAGATGCCAAAGTCTGCCTTCAAAGACCTTTGGACAACAATCAGGAAAGGCATTGTGGATAATCTTGATAAAGATGGAGAAACATATACTGTTCGGGCAACCATCATGCCAATATTTGATACCGAAGGGAAGATCCTGGAGTATATCGGGATCAGATCGGATATAACAGAATTGATTGGAATGCAAAAACAACGCGACAGAATGCTTTGTGCGAGCCAGAAATTTGTTCCGGATGAATTCCTTAGATTCCTCGGAATTACTGAGCAGTCATGAAACATTTATTCAATTAAGAGCCTGTCCCAAAACCTGCTTGTACTTAAAAGCGAATAAATTGTATTGGTTGCATGAAATCAATGGACAACAAATTCGATGTACCTGATGAATTGTGGAAAATCATAGAACCAGTTCTGCCAAAATATAACTTAAGA
>JAIOQL010000381.1 GCA_021413405.1 Leptospira sp. | reverse complement strand
GTTCGCAATTTCGCCAATAATATCTTTGTATTCATTTTTTAGATCCTCGTCTTTGATCCCTTGTGCCAGTTTTCGGGCCAATTTATATGCATTATCAAGATTCATGCTATATATAACTTCCCCTTTGAACACCCCGACAACTCCAACAATGATCGCTATTTCATGAGAGGGAGCAGGGGATTCCAGAATTTTGAGCTTACCGCGAATGAGTTCCATACCGAGAATGTCCCTATAAACCAGAGTTGCTGCCTCCAGAAACGGATTTACAAATTCGGCACGTAGCTCCATTAATTTGCCTGCTTTTCTGTTTTTCGATAAACCGGATAAGAGCTGGATATGACTTCGTTTATTTCCATAAAAAAACCGCCAAGAAGTTCCCGGACATTGTCTTTTTGAATTTCCTTCTTATCAGTGAGAGCACCTTCTTTGAATTCAGAAAATTCCACATAAAAAGTTTTTCCAACTTCAGAATATGGACCACCAACTGAATCTTTCCCAAACTTGGCATCGGAGAGATCTTTCAGAAAGTTAGACGACACTCCAAAATTGTACACTTTTTTGTCCGCTCCCCTGATAGCAGAAAGTGAAGAAAAAGAAATATTTCTTAATTCTTCTATCTTGCCGCCAGTTATCTTCGCGATTTGTTGGAGAATCTCTACATTTTTCGCAGATTTAATGCTTTGGATTTGTGCTTTTAGCTCAGCCAGTTTTTTTTGCTTTGCATCAACTTTTAATTTGCTAACGATGAATTGTTTTCTTTTTTCGAAAGATTCAACTTTACCCTGGGCGTCCTTTACAAGTGTTCCTGCTTTCAGAGCAGCTTCGTAATCTTTTTTGATTTCTTCCTCAGGAATCTGAATACTTTTATCGAGCGAATTCATAAGCTCATCATCATTATAGGAGATGAAACGGATAGATATTACAGCTCCTTTCGAATCTCTTTCTTTTTTTGATTCATCCTCAGATTTTTTTAAGTCAGCCTGTAAAAATTTCTGAAAAAGTTCGTAGGCTGTCTGTTTGTCGATCCTGTAGGACATTGGCTCCTGCTGAATTATGCTGCGATAGATTTCATCGGCAGATTTCGTTTCTTCTTTGGAATATCCGGCAGATGAACTTTGCTTATGAAGTTGCCTTGCCTGTTTGGAAATTTCTTCTTTTATACTTAATTCAGAAACAGAAAAGCCAACGGCATCTGCAATGACTTTTGAAACTTTGAGACCCTTTGCATTCTGATATGCGCATGAATTGACGTTTTCCGCGTCGTTTGCGAAATCTGGAATCAATTCTTTGTATCTGTAGTAGCAGTCTCTACGGGCTGCCTGAAAATAATCTATAGGTATCGGTTCCTCACCAATCTTTCCGGCTGCGCTGTCCCCCTGGCCGGAAATTGCCTGAACCAAATTTCTTTCAGCATCGCCTGGCAGGAAAGTAACTGCGAGCATTGCTACAAGCAAAAACAGGAAAATTCCAACAATTGCCCGCATGATTTTGTCTTTTAAAGTAGTCGGTGTTTCAATTAGCACAGGTTATACCCTCTCAAAGTTAAAAATAGGGTTTTTCATCTACCTTTTATGTAAAGAACTAAAATTATGCTTCAGATTAACCTGACATCAATAGATATTTACAACAGAATGATTTATTTTGCAATTGCTATGGTCTTCGCGGGACTACTTTGTTTTGTATATGTCTCTCTTGGTCAAGCAGGAAAACTTAATCCCGAGAATTCCCGGATGCGGAATCGGAGTCAAAATAACGTCACTTCTTTGGATAAGAAACTGTTCAATGTAAAATATTCCGAAAGAAAAAATCCTTTTATCGAAGAAAGAGTAAGATCAGAAAGGAATTTTCGGAACGAGGTAAGTCGTACTACAATTTCGGAAGAGGTAACAAACTCTCCGGAATCGGTTTCAAATGAATCCAATCGTGAAGAAAATACCAATGTATCAGTCGCAAAGGAATCTTCTATTGATACGGATTTAGTTGAGGTAGAATTCAACCTTGAAGCTACTCTATATGTTGATTATTCAAAGCAAATACGGTATGAGAGCAAACTGCTGAAAGAGAAAAACTGGAATCCGGAAGTCTTTCATGATTTCAGAAGAATTGGTCCTGGCCTCTTAAGTGAAGAAAGGGATGAATTTCTCTTTAAATCTGAAAATGTTCGCTATTCGTATAATGTCTCCGAATTAGACCAGATTGTGTTCTATGATGGCGCATTTGCGCTGATTCCATCAGATCCTGCATTACCAATACCTGTTTTCTTTAGCACCGGATCTGAGTCATTTAGAGAATTTTTATCCATGAAATCGTAATTCACTATATTTTGAATTACCGTCGTTGAGTTTTAAGCCTCGTTTAACTTTTATATTCTTAGTCGCAAATGAATTCAAAACGTATTTGCAGATAGATAATTGAAAAGACGAAACTATCTACAAAAGAAAACTTGCAGTTATTTTTTTTAAACATTCTTCAAATTTAGATAAGGCTGAAAAACGGAGGCTTTTTTACTTCCTCAGATTTAATTCAAGGTATTTTTATTACTATAAACTGATTAAAATTCATTACATTACTATTTATTCTGTTTTTTTAACTCCTATCGCTCTGATTTATGCAGCGAACTTAATTTTCTGAATGATCGTTTCAGGTCACTTTCAATGAGACTGTCAGGAGTGATGAAGAAAAAATCGGAGATCAATTTTTCAAATGATATTTATCGAGAGATTGGAATTAAATTGCGGTATTTGAGAGAGGAGAAGGGGTATACACTTTTACAATTTTGTGAAAAATTCCGATCGAAGTTCAATGTTAAATTAAATCCAAATTTAATTGGAAAAATAGAAAGGTCTGAAAGTAAAATCCCTACTCATATATTCCTGCTAATATGCCAATTTTATAAAGTAAATTTACAATTTTTCTTTTCTGGAGCAGATGAATATTCCGATGAATCCCAGATTATTCATCTGCTATCTGAGAGTCCAAGGCGAAGATTGATTTCTAAATTTCTGGTATCAGCTGTAAATGAGCCATGGAAATATGATTTACTTGCTGACATAATCCAGATACTTCTTCCAAGAATTGAAGGTCATTTTCATGATTTAGGCAAGGAAAATCCCAATGTTCGAAATTTGAAAGCTGCCTCAAAGGAAAGGGTGTAAGTTGTACTACAAATGGTAAGATCAAAAATGTGTTTGGTTTTGAAGCGCAGGAAAATTAAAAAAAATATCAATAAATCTGTTTTTTTTACTCCAAAGTGAACAATTTTTTACCCGGTTATAGTATGAACCCATTTATTTTCCATACAAATCATTCTTCTTTTAAGAAGCGAATTTCAAATTCACAGAGAAGCCCATCGTCTTTCAAGGTTCCGGCAAGATTATTGGAATTACTAAATTCAAAGAGAAAGCAATATGGAAGTTATTCCAAATATTTCCATCATTTATTGGACAAGTATAGGCTGATAAATTACTCTGGACTGACATTCGGCAGATCTAACGGTGTAAAACAGAAACACCAGGAGCCGGGGCAAAAATTAAAGGCAATCAGTTTTCGACCTGATGATAGGGATTGGCTTGAAATCCGGATGATTTCACAATCTCGGATACTAACAATGACTTCAATTTTTCTGACCTTGATGGAAATGGATTGTAGCGAAGCAGGCGATGCGATCGACGAACGAGTTCTATTTGGAATTGATGGTAGCCTTTTTTTACAAAAACCGTTTATCTTTGTGCAAATATTCGATTATAACGCCAGAAAATATAAGATTTATCTGAGAGGTGGCTATTTGTCTAAGGAAAATCATCCTATTTTGAATTTTGATTTCTTTTGATAAATATCAATTTTTTTTCGAATTTTACACAGTCTAAACGTCAATGAAATTAGATCGGCTGACATTAAAATTGTCTGAGGCATTCAATAGCTCGCAAGATTATGCCAAAAAAAATAGAAATCCTGAGCAAAGAGAAGACCATTTAATTCTTTCAATATTGTCTCAATCTGATGGTCTTGCACCAGTACTTTTTTCAAGTCTGAAATTAAATTTATCCGATTTTCAGCAGGCAGCAGAAGCTATTATTTCGAAGCTTCCCAAGGTTGACGGCACGGGTGAAATTCCTCCGGCGGGAAGTCTTGTGGACGTACTACAAAATTCTGATAAAATTAGAATTGATATGAAAGATGAATATCTGTCGACGGATCATGTGTTATTGGGGTTTTTGAAAGGAAATTCATCGGCACTTCGGACCGAGTTTAATCGTCTCGGATTGAATTATCAAATCTTACTAAAAGCTGTTTTAGAATCAAGGAAAGGTAAAGCAATTATGGATGATTCACCAGAATCAAAAATAGATTCATTAAAAAAATACGCAAAGGATTTAAATTCCCTTGCAAAACAGGGTAAACTTGACCCTGTAATCGGTCGCGACGAAGAGATAAGGAGAATAATTCAGGTTTTGTCGAGGAGAACAAAAAATAATCCCCTTTTGATTGGTGAGCCTGGCGTCGGTAAGACTGCAATTGTCGAGGGTTTGGCAGGGAAAATAGTTTCCGGAGACGTTCCCGATGGAATTAAAAGCAAATCAATATTTGCTCTCGATTTGGGATCAATGATAGCCGGTGCAAAGTATAGGGGAGAGTTTGAAGATCGTCTGAAGAGTCTTCTCGATGAAGTGAAATCGAGTGACGGTCAGATAATTCTCTTTATAGATGAAATTCATACCTTGGTTGGTGCAGGAGCAACGGAAGGGGCATTGGATGCATCCAATATGCTGAAGCCAGCACTTGCCCGGGGAGAATTGAGATGTATCGGTGCAACTACTCTAAAAGAATACCAGAAGTATATTGAAAAGGATCAGGCACTGGAACGAAGGTTTCAGCCTGTGTTCGCGGCAGAACCGTCAATTGAAGAAACCATTACAATTCTAAGAGGCTTAAAGAATAATTATGAGTTGCATCATGGGATCAGAATTCAGGAAAATTGAACGGGAAGCACTCAAAAAAGAAAAGGACAAAGCATCTGTAGTACGACTTACAGAACTTCAGACTGAATTAGCTAAAATTGAAGAAAGCTTTTCTTTACAAATGGCAAAATGGAATAGTGAGAAAGAAAAAATTTCAAGAATTAAATCTATAAAGCAAGAAATTGAGAGAAACAAGAATCTGGAAAAGGAAGCCGAGAGAACAGGAGATTTGAATCGTGTTGCGGAAATTCGCTATGGCAAACTTGTTGAGTTAGATAAGAAACTTCAAAGTGCAAACGAAGAATTGAAAGCTATTGCGGGAGAATCGCGTTTGCTTCGCGAAGAAGTTTCGGAAGAAGATATTGCCAATATAGTCTCACGTTGGACCGGGATACCGGTTTCGAAAATGCTCGAAGGAGAAAAGCAAAAGCTCCTGAAAATGGAAGATATGCTTAAAGCTAAGGTCATTGGACAAGATCATGCCATATCCTTGTTGTCGGAAGCCGTACGACGCTCCCGGGCAGGAATGTCAGATGTCAATCGTCCTACGGGTGTTTTTTTGTTTCTTGGTCCTACTGGTGTCGGTAAAACGGAAACTGCAAAAGCCTTGGCCGGATTTCTATTCGATGATGACTCAGCCATACAGAGGATCGATATGAGTGAATACATGGAAGCTCATTCCGTAGCAAAATTAATAGGTGCTCCGCCGGGTTATGTTGGCTATGAAGAGGGGGGGCAGCTTACTGAAGCAGTGAGGAGAAGACCCTACAGTCTGGTTCTGTTCGATGAGATAGAGAAAGCCAATAAGGATGTATTTAACATATTCCTGCAAATTTTTGATGAAGGGCGGCTTACTGATGCAAAAGGCCGTCTGGTTGATTTCAAAAACACTGTCATAATTATGACATCAAATTTAGGTTCTGACTATCTAAGTAACGAAAATCTTTCTTTTGAAGAGAAAGAGAGGCACATTGATAAAGAGCTAAAATCTCATTTCAAACCTGAATTTTTGAACAGGCTGGATGAAATTATCCTTTTTAATTCTATCACGGAAGAGGTTTTAACAAAAATTGTTGAATTGCAGTTGAATCAGATGGCCGCAAAGGCCAGGGACAATGGAATAACTGTCTCTTTCTCAAGTGAGTTGAAAACGTATCTGATTCGCAAAGGTTTCGATTCTGAATATGGAGCGAGACCTTTAAAGAGGCTCATTCAAAGAGAAATAGGAAACGTGCTGAGCGAATTTATTTTGAAAGGGGATTTTAGTCCGGGGGACAAGGTGTCAATAGCCTATGAAAACAGCCGGATAATAATTAAAAAGAAATAATGCATTGAAGAAATGTAGAAATATGAGTTTGTAGTACAACTTACCGGTGTATAGAAAAAGATCCCGGATTTACCCGGGATCCTTTTAATATTTATCTTAGAATTCTACAGTCGCAAGAAATAGCTGATCTTGATCAATTTTGAAAACTTTTGAAGCAAGCTGTTTGAATTCATCTGGAGGTTCCAGTAACCCTAATTCAACTTTTGACAAGAATGGTGTAGAAACTCTTAGTTTCTTTGCCATATCGTATTGTTTAATTCCCATTTCTCTTCTTTTTGCCCATAATTTGTTAGTAAGACCTGTTGTGAATTCAGGAAATACTTCTTCAACGGGGCTTTCATTAAATAGCTTATCTATCGAAGTTTTCAGGTATTTTGAACAGTTTTGCTTAAACCTTTCTGTTGGCTCCTGGCTTCCTGTTTCAATTTTAGAGAGATAGCTGGGAGAAACCCCCAGAGCTCTTGCCATATCATACTGCTTTATCCCTCTTTTCTTTCGCAGCATATATACATGATTCTTCATATTAATATGTCCCCTTTTTTATCTATTAGACTAACTTTTAACACAGATTTGAAAAATCAAGAAAAAATTTATTGCAATTAATTCAAATACTTCCAGCTTCCAATTGTTCCACGGCAACCTTCAGTGAATAATCTTTCTTGAATCCACCGGTCAATTTATCAAATTCAGCTTTTCTTTTTGAATTTTCTAATTCCTCTTTGATTCTTGTTTTTACACTTTCAAACGGGAGCGGAGTTCTTTCGCTGGGTTTGGATTTTGATGGGGCAGAATATGCATAAAGTTTTCCTGCTTCATAAGTATCCGTCATTTCTTTTGCGGAAACTGTGAAAACCTTATT
>JAIOQL010000318.1 GCA_021413405.1 Leptospira sp. | reverse complement strand
CGTCCATGCCAGAATCCAAGGTGTCAGAATTGCTTTAAAAACAATGATCAGTGCTACAAGAGTCCAGGCATGCATATCATCCAGATTATGTAACTGGAAAACCGGACCGACAAGTAAAACTCCCTGGAGAGCAAGAAGCTTTATGATTCGGGATAGCCGGTTTTCAATCAGGATAACGACTCCTGTCAAAAGTAAAAGTAAATATATCAGGTCAAAAATCATAATTCCCCCTAATTCAATTTAACAAGAGTTCCGAGCAAAAGAATAAACAAAAAAGTCAGACCCATGATTTCGGGAACCCAACTCCATTTTCTCCTTACACTAACCGCTTCCCAGTAGCCAACAATCACTGCAATGAAACAGGTTCCGGCAAACAGTATCAGGTTTAGCGCGATTGGCGTCAAAAGACCCGGGTCCAGAAATTTTGAATGATCGAGACCAAGCCTAACAAGAAAACCGAGAAGTGCTGCGATTTTGAACTGCTGACCCAGATCAAAAAAACCGAGACTTCGGCCTGAAGATTCAAGAAGCATTGCTTCATGAACCATCGTCAATTCAAGGTGTGTGCGTGGATCATCAAATGGAGGTTTAGCCAGTTCAGCCATAATCGCAATTCCGGATGCACCCAAAAATAGAACCCCCATTATCACGGCCGGTAGAGAGAAAGTTAATTGCAGTTGGGATTGTGCAACCAGTATCATCAGGAAAATAATCGGTTCTGAGGTGATTGATAGAAGCATTTCCCTGCCAGTGCCAAGTCCTCCAAAAGAAGTTCCGGTTTCCATCGCATATCCTGTAATTGAGATTCTCATCAGGGCGAGAAAAAAAGGAATGAGAATGAATGGTGCCCATTCAAACGCTATAATCGACCAGATAACAACTGAAGCAACGAGAGATACGATAGGCGCATTCTCTGCAAAAAATCCTGAATAGGGACCATCGATAGGAGTCTTAACGAGAAGCCGGCGAATATCATAAATATTCTGTAATATCGGAGGACCCTTCCTTCCCTGTGAACGCGCCCGGATTTTCCGGATAATCCCTCCAGCAAGTAATGGAAGAGAGATGAAAACCAAAATCGAAACTAAAATATTTATTATATTCATATTCCGCCTACATATACCTTACAAGGATCAGGGTAGCCAATGAAATCAACACGAAGTATGCAGAAAACGCAATATAGTTCGAAATTGATCCTGATTCAACCCGATGAATCCAATATTTTCCAACGTTCAAAATAGAATGAATAAAATCAGAAAGATTATCATCCATCTTATTGTATCCGATCGGGTTATTGAAATATCTCCCAACAGAACTGAAGAGTGGATCGGAAATAACCGAGGAAGGGATGGAAATTTCCTGCCCCCGGTATTTATTTCCACAATCCCAGAGATTGCGTTGCTGAATCCTGTGGGACCAGCGGAAAACAGCAAGACTGAAATAGAACAGAACCATTATCAGTGAAACAGCAAAAAGCAAACCACTCCAATCGCGATAGATCAACGGAGTCCATTGCGAAATTTTTTCGTTAAACAAGAATACTCCGGTAAAAAGAACCGGGACCAGGAAAATCAGGATAGCAATCAGGACAAGTGCAATGCGAATCTGAACCGGTGCTATTATTTTATTCGCAGAAACTCCGGTTACAGGGACTGATAGAACTGTTGGCAAATATAAGCGGAGATGTGCGGCACCTCCGAGTGCAAGACCGAATGTAATGAATACAAATGCAGGAAGAATCAGCAAAGACTTTCCAAATGGCAGGTCTATAATCTTGGAGTTCAAAAAATAAAACGTTGCTTCAGAAATGAACCCGAGAGTTCCCGGAATCAGGATGAAGCTGAAAGTTCCTACGCCAAGAAGCGTTGGTGAAATACCGGATATTCTGCCAAAACCTTTACACTTATCAATTATGTTACTGTCAGCTAATTTACAAAGATACCCAACAGAAAGGAATTGAAATACTTTCGAAATGCTCTGGTGAAGAAGAGTCGCATAAAACAAGATGAGGAAACATTTACCAAGATCTCTCTCTTCTACCTCAGGGCTCTTTAACCAGAAGCTCGCTATAAGCAGAACCAGCCATATAAAATTGTATTTTTCTATTGAACTGTAGGCGAGAACGCGTTTAGCGTTATTATTGAAAAAGGAAGTCGCACCTCCAAAAAATACCCCGATACCAGCAAGAGGAATGAGGTATGTGTGAAGATTCACCTGATCCCAGTCTGGTAGAACATACCGAACGAAGAACAGGAATGGCAGGTTGACCGCCATCCCGGAAAATGCAGCTGAGCTGTGCGCAGGGCCGCCAGAATATGCTTCCGGAACCCAAAAATGAAACCCGATAAATCCCGCTTTGACAAGCAGTCCAAATGTTAAAAAGATGAGACCGGTTTTTCCTGGCGGAAGAAATACCCAGGCTGAGAGAAAGATCATCGAAATCCCGCTTGCGATAAACAATGTTACAATGCTTCTTACCGAACCCTGATCGAAATCTTTTCCACGATAAAATAAAATTGCTCCGAATGTAGAAAGCTCCCAAAAGAAAAGTAGCCAAACGCTTTTGGATATGAGATAGGAGCCCGTTAGTCCTATGAAAAAAAGAAAATAACCGAAAGAAATCCGGGTATGATGAATTTTTTCATAACCTCTAACATAAATTAAGATTGGGATTCCAATAAAGATTTGGAGTAGAAGCCCGAAGCCGAGAGGAAAATCTGCACCCATAAAATCCTTTCCAAAATGAATCCCCAAGGGTATGGAAAGAAGCAGAACTGACGCCGAAAGAATCTGAATAAAGTTTGCCAAGAGAACCTCCTGAATATGCAAAGCAACATAGTACCGGCACAAATAAACACCTGCAGTGAACAGGTAATTAAATCAGATTACAGGAGGAGGGATACTAAGTTGATTGAAAGAGATCTGGAAATTGTTTGAAGAAGTTTGACCAACTAAAAATCTGAATGTATTGTAGCACTCTGTTGTGAAAAAATAAGAAGTTTCAATCGGCCCAAGATCATCTATATCAGTGCCAGAAAGAAAGAATGGTTCGCCATCATCTGAATTCGCAGCAAGAAGATCATAAGAAGTGCGTTCTTCTTCAAATGCATTTTCGGAGACTGCGGGATCAGGGATAAAAAGTGGAAGAAAAATCAGGGAGATGAGAACGCTTTTTAATGCGAATTTCAATAATTTACTTCTGATAGAAATAAACCGGATTTTCATAAAGGTAATCTTCTACTATTTCCTTTCTGCTAACTTTTCAAAACAAAATTTAATTGCAAGCAAATAAAAAAAATCGATTCCGGCTAACCAAATTTCCGGCCCGATCAATAGAAAATTATCCCGATTCCTTTCACATTCTTGAATAAAACAAGAATCGCAATGGAAAAAAGAAGAAAGAAAGCTGCGAATGCCACGTAGTTTGAAATGTACCCTGATTCGACTCTA
>JAIOQL010000317.1 GCA_021413405.1 Leptospira sp. | reverse complement strand
AAATACCAGGCGATAGTCTTGCTTAGTCTTGCGATTGTGATTATACTTTTCCTCGTTTATTCCATTTCCCGGAGCATTTCAATTCCTGTCAGGGAAATGACCAGCCAGATTAAAGATCTTGCACAGGGTGAAGGAAACATTGGTTTTCGTTTTCCGGAACTATATCAGAATGAATTTGGAGAACAATCTCTTTATTTTAATGAATTCCTTGAAAAATTGAGTTCAATTGTAAAAAAACTGATTTCTGTCGCAACAGAACTTTCCGCTACTATTGGCAATGTGACCGGATCATCGGAAAAACTTGCCCTGGTTGCCCAGGATCAGGCAGCGGGCCTTGAAGAATCATCGGCCGCTCTCGAAGAATTATCAGGTTCAATCAATTCTGTTTCAAAGTCAGTGTCTCTCGAAAACGAAAATATACTTTCCATAAACCGGAACACTTCGGATCTGAATTCTTCTATCCAGGGTGTTAACGCGAGTCTTAAAAAATTAAGCAGTGTTGCCGAAAATTCTGCGGTCTCTGCGGAAGATGGAAGGGCAAAGATTAAATTGGCCACGGAAGCAATGGAAGAGATTACGCGAACAGCTTCTGAAATTAATAACATAGTTTCGATAATAACAGATATATCCGATCAGACAAATCTGTTATCCCTGAATGCTGCAATAGAGGCGGCAAGGGCCGGTGAATTCGGGAAGGGGTTTGCCGTTGTTGCGCAGGAGGTTTCTAAACTTGCCGACCGGACTGTGAGCAGCGTAAAAGAAATAAATACTCTGATAGGAAAATCATATAAGGCGATCGCAAGCGGAACGCATTATATTGAAGAAACGATTTCTGTATTCCAGGATAATATAAGGAACATCAACGAAATATCCGGTTTCATTTCAAACATAGTGACTGATATGAATGCCCAGGAGAAAAATACCAAAACGATATCCGCCAATGTAGGGAAAATTGTGGATTTGTCCTCCCAGGTCTACACTGCTACCGAAGAGCAGCTTTCGGCTTCGGATCTGATCAATGAAATGGTTCAGAAACTGAGTGTCGGAACTCAATCAGTTGCTGATAATGCACAATCAATGGTAGACGTTGCTTCGGAATTGGAAAATGCGTCATCGAACATTGAAAATGTGCTTATCAAATTTAAACTTTGAGCTGATTATTTCAAAATCAGGTTTATCTTTGTGCTGATTTCTCCTGAAATAATTCCGGAAGTGTAGGAATATTTCAGTTCGACCGGGAAAAGAGAATTTGGAAATGGAAAAGTTTTTTCCAGTTTGCGTTCTCTCTGCCTGTCTTTGATCATGCTTCCCAGATATTGAAAAGAGCCAACCCAATTTTCTCCTGATTCAAATCCTTCAACGTGACCTGTGGTTCCTCCAAAATTGAAAGATGCTTTGTAAGTATCTTTGATTTTCTTTTGCTCGGTCAGTGTCAACTTACGGTTAAAAGTAATTAAAAATCCCGGTGTCTCCCGTGCGTGGAAGTAGAGATAATTTGCCAGCTTTTCCCAGGTATCCACTTTGCGTTCCTTTGGAATCGTTACTGTGTATGTGTGGCCTGGTTCCTTTTTTTCCGTACATTCTCCTTTTGAGTTAAAGTTATCGCATAGAATTATTTCTTTAACTTTTAATTCTGCAGGCACTGGAAGATCGCAGTAGCCGAGGGAGAAAAAGGAAATGACGAAGAGCATATTCAGAATTTTTTTATTCTTCAATGCCGGGGACTTCGACTTCACATTAACGTTTTTGATTTTTCTATTGAATTGATTGGACATAGGATTCCCTTAGATTTGAAAAAAAGTAGACAGACTCTTTGGTTGCGAAAAATCGGGGAGCAGTCTCCTGCACAATTAATCTTTGTTTTTCATATTTGTAGATGATTTCTGCAAAGACTCCGTGGAAAAGATATACCCTGTGATAATCATCGAAAGCAGAAGCGATGACTACGTTATGCGCTGTTACATAGCCCGGAATAATCAGAAGAGTTTCGTCTTCGCTAAGAAGTTTTTCGCGAATCTGGATGCAACTCTTTTTGATATCGGGCAATTCTTCGCGGTTGATCCTCCGTTTGAATGAAAGTATCCTTGTGTTGCTTCCCGGATAGACGGAAATTTTTTCGTTTTCCTCGGGAACCCAGGAAGGCATGGGGATGCTTTCATAGAGGGATTCAGAGAATTTTTTTTCTCCCATTGATTTCAGCTTATAGTAGGTTTCTGTTTCATTGAAAGAAACCACTATGAAAAAAGAAGATCCGGGAGGACGGGTCAGGGATTCCCGGTTTATCAGTTTATTTTTTTTCATCTGAGCCGGTAATGTCAAGTCCTTCAATTTTTATATATGGTATCCGGGAGGAATTATAAAGAAGTTTTTGCTCACGGCTTATATCCGTGATATGATTCAGCGCATCATACATATTTCCGGATATTGAAATTTCTTTGATGGGGAATTTTTCCTGGTTCTGCAGAAAAAACCCGCCCTTCACAACTCCTGAAAATTCTCCTGAAGACATATCGCTGCTTCCGGAAAATCGTCCGATCAGGATTGTCTTCTCTTTACAATTCAGCATGTCGGCTAACGCACTTTTTCCCGGTTCTACCTGGAGCTGCCTTGGCCCGCAGGAAGGGGATGATGATGCGCCACCCAATGCATTTCCCAGAGAAGATTTCAACCCTGCTTTTTTTGCTTCATAGTGATTGTAAAAAAAACTTCTGATGACACCATGTTTTATTATATCTTTTGGAAGGGTAGGCATGCCTTCGCGATCAAACGATGTCGTTCCGCCAAACCCTGGGATGTGAGGATTTTCGTTTATGGAAAGCAGGTCCGATGCGACACTGGAATTCATTTTGTTCCCGAATTTGCTTCTGCCCCTGCGGATAGAAGAACCGGACAGGGAACCGAGAAGATCACCAAGGAAAGAGAACACACTTTCCGGTGGGATCAGTATGTTTCCACGAAATCCGTCGATTGTTCTGGCCTTAAGTGCACTCATGCATTTTTCCAAAAATTCCGAAAAGTTTTCGTTCTGCTCTTTCCTGAAGCCGGAAAGACTTCGCGAAAAACATCCTTCATGATCAAAGCTGCCGATGTCATCCCCGTCTACTGCCATTCCCATATACCCGGCACTGATTCCGGCTTCAATCTCCCCGGCATGAACTCCGCGTGAAGAAGAAATAAATTTGAATCCCTTGTAAAATGAAAAGCTTCCACTATCAATGTTTACTTTTGGGTACCTGTTTTTTTTTGTTTCAAGGCTTTCTTTAACTAGTTCCAGAATGTCCTCAAAAGAAAGTGAATCCATTTCATCTGAATAGAGACCTTCCACTTTTTTTAGTTCTGCCTTTACGGGTAATTCCATTGCGGGGTCAGGTGTTTTTTGGGCTATTGCCAGAGCTTTGGCTTCAAGGATGGATTCATAGATGGATTCTGCATCATTCGTTGTTGCAAATCCTTCGCAATTGTTTTCGATTACCCTTATCCCGTAGGTTGTCTCTTCTGAAGCATTCGAAGAATTGATATCATTTTTTTCGAGACTGATTTCTGTTGAGCTATAAAAAGAAGAAAAGATTTCTACTTCTTTTGTTCCTGATCTCTTTGCTTTTGCTATCAGTTCCGCAGTCTTTGCTCCGGTCTCGTCGCATTTTTTCTGAAGTTCTTCTTTCCTCACTCCCTCGCACCACCTAATTTTACTTTTGTGCGGATATAAGGACCACCCGCATCAACTTTGGCAGGTTGTCCCTTTCCGCAATGGCCGGAACCGAGATCCCATTTGAATTCTTTGCTGACCATGTCTACATCGTTCATTACATCAAATGCGATACCGGAAACAGTGACACCTTTTACAAGTTTCGTTATTTTTCCGTTCTCGATTTTATATGCTTTCTGAACTGCGAACATAAACTCACCCGTTGAATCAGCCTGTCCGTTTTTCGGACCTTCAAGAAGATATCCATCTTTTGTTTCTGCAATCATTTCATCGAGTGTGCTTTTCCCCGGCATCAGGTAGGTATTTCTCATCCGAATGAGGGGAACGTCGGAATATTCCCAGGCTCTTGCTGAACCGGTTGGAGCAACACCGAACCTCGCGGCTGTTTCCCTGTTATGAAGATATGATTTCAGAATTCCGTTCTGTATGATCGTTGTGTTTTGGGTTATAATTCCTTCATCATCTACCGGGAGTGAGCCACCGGCCCCTTCATAGAATTCGGATATACCACTGTCGCATAACGTTACGAGGTCAGAGCCGACTCTTTTCCCGATTTTTCCTGCGGCAACGGAACCGGATAATACGAAGTCAGCTTCGACAGTGTGACCGATTGCCTCGTGCACGAGGAGGCCGACAATCGATGGAGCAAGGATCACCGTGGATTTCCCGCCGACGGGAAGAGCAGAGTCGAGCAGATCCACTGCTGTTTTAACAGCAATTGTTCCGAGCTCATCCGGATTCCTGTCGCGGAAAAGGCAGTCCCATCCCCCGGTTACACCGATAGATTCTGAACCGGTCTGAAGTTCGTTGTTTTTTGCAGCGATTGCATTTATCCTGAATTCAGGCCGCACAAGTGAAAAAAAACAATCGGCTCCATCTGTTGTTACAATTGCTTTTTCTTCAAACACTTCGGAATATCCACAAGCTACGCTGTTCAGAAGTGACGAGTTTTTCAGTGCCCTGTCGGCAGTCTTTAGAACGAGTTGAATTTTCTCTTCAATGGAATGACTCCGGATTTCTTCGATTCCTTTTCCCGGAAAATTCCCGATTGCAAAATTTCCCTTTGGAAGATCGGCGATTTTATCTTTCCGGACTCCGGAAGAAAGCCGTGCACTGTTTTTTGCTGATTCGATTGCATTTTTCACAGAAGTTCTCGTTATTTCTCCGGTCGAAGAAAATCCCCAGGTTCCGTTATAAAGAACGCGGACACCGATGCCCTGTCTTTTTTTTATCGAACTTTTTTCGATCCTTCCTTTTTCAGCAGAAAGGCTTCTGGCTTCTTTCTTATGAAAACGAAGTTCCGTAAAGCCGGATTCACCCTGTAAGCATTCTTTTAAAAAATCTCTCATTTCCTTTCCTTTCGCAAAAAAACATTCTTCTGTTTCCCACAACTGATCTGTAACTGCTTATTGATATAATTAGACCGTGGAAGTGCAGAGTAATAGAGAATAATTCTTTCTGAACCATGTTTTAAGAATGTATAATAAAAGTTATCAAAAAAAATCCCATTAGAAATGATTGGTCAATTGTTTTTACTTCCAGGCATACCCGTTTTCCGTCGATCATGTCTTTACAATTCCAAAGTTATTCTTATGAATAAAAGAA
>JAIOQL010000030.1:9393-16058 GCA_021413405.1 Leptospira sp. | reverse complement strand
TGGTTCCTGGCCCCACCAGAAAATCTCTACGAGCTTTCCCATGATCAGGTTTATCAGTCGTGCGAGAGGCTTCAGATTTGCACCCTGCTCTATCATCTGCCTCGTTGTTCTCGTTCCTATGACCATATCACAATCTTTCATATATTCAATTAGCTTCGGAAAATCTTTGGAACGGAACGCACCGTCCGCAGACGCTAAAATTATTATATCTCCCGTTGCGCGGTCAAGACCGTCACGGATCTGAAGCCCGGCATATTCCTCAGGATCTCCTTCGTGATAATAATATTCTATTTTTGCCTTATTGGCCTTTGCAATATCAATTGTCGAATCGGTTGATTCCGCATCAACGACCACAATTTCGTGGGCCTTGTCTTTGAAATCGACGAGAACATCTGATATGGAACGTTCATTGTTATGCGTAGGAACAACTACGGAGATTTTGAATTTATCAAAAAGATCATTCCGGATTTCATAAACCGCATGATGATAATCCTGCATGGAATTTATATTAAAATAATTACATGTAATAATGGAGGCATAAACCTTTCCGGTTTCTTTTGCCATCCGGTCAATCACATCAGTTATCTCAATGACACCTGTTTTTGCAGACGGCGGTGTGGTTTTAAAAAATTCAAAATATTTTGTGGTAAAAAGATATGTTCCGAGACCGAGAAATTCATTCGGGGGATCAGATGGTTTTTCCACCAGATTTTTTATACGGTCCCCATCGAGTTCAACCGAATAATTTTTTCTGATCCTCGAAAGAACAGATGTTTTTTGCACCCCGATTGCACTCGCGAGTTTCGGATACTTTTGAAAGGTTTTTAGTATTACTTCGTGGTTTGTTTTATAATAAAACTCATCCCCGAGAATCGTAATGAAAGGCTCATTGATTCTCGATTCCAGGCTCGCAACATCTGATGCAAGTCCCTTTGTTGTCCAGGGAACAGTTTCTATAGAAATTTTTAATCCATTTGCGCGGATATTTTCTACTTCCTGGGTAACCTGTTCCTTGAGATGCCCGACCAGAACATAGATCTTCTCAACCTTGAACTTCTTGTGAAGCAGGTTGATATTGTGTTCGAGGATGGAATCCCCTTCAATCCGAAAGAGAGGTTTTGGTATAAAAGTTGTTCTGGGATATGCTCGGGTTCCCTTTCCTGCTGCAGCAATCACACCAACACGAATTTTAACTGGCATTTATAAAACAGGAAATAAAACAATTAATACTGTCAATATAAATCCTCACGGGGAAGCCTGAGACCCCGTTCCTGCCTGAATATGACTTATAAAAATTCCTTGCGATTTCCTCCTGCTCCGGAAAAGAATTAAGCTGTGGAGAAACTAGTCTCAATTAATCGGGAGAAGAATCTCCAGAATTCCTACGAAAGCTTTTGTTCCCGGATTTCGATATTGATAATCTGCATATTCTGTTCAGGCTGCAATTCATTGTCTGTATTCCCATACAAAGCGGAAGGAGAAATTGTTATCACTGATTTTTCAGGTAAACGAAAAACCAGTTTCCCGAAGCAGGCAAAGTGGCTGGGATTTAAGGAGAATTTTTATTTTGATCTTCACCAATTGAATGCTTTTCCGGACATGCAATCCCTCGAATTGAGTTCACCGGAATTCAAAGACATTTCACCAATTGGAAATTTTCATAAGC
Source organism: Leptospira sp. (assembly GCA_021413405.1). Lineage (GTDB taxonomy): Bacteria > Spirochaetota > Leptospiria > Leptospirales > Leptospiraceae > JAIOQL01. Next base: position 14,392 of record JAIOQL010000030.1, on the reverse strand, counting down.
TGAAATTCCTGAATTTAAATAATACCGGAGTAGAAGATCTGTATCCTTTGAGGGGAAATGATTCTTTAAACTCCCTTGTCATCAGTTCGACAAAAGTATCAAATTTAGACAGCATCAGGACGCTCAAGAATATCACCAGGTTAGGGTTATATAACACAAATATATCATCTGTAGAATTCGTAAAAAATTTTCCCGGACTCCGACATTTAGATTTGAGGAAAACGAAAATCTCTGATCTTTCCGCGTTGAAGAGTTGCATAAATTTAATCGACGTGCAAATTGGAGAAACATCCGTTAGCGATCTGTCAGCTTTCTATAGTTTAAAGAATCTCATTTACCTGGAAATCGATGGCTTGAATATTCCAAAGAATGAAATCGCAATGCTGAAGGAAAAACTCCCTTATTTGAAAATCGTACGACGGGGCTGGTAGACGGTTCTTATTTTTCCGCGATCAGCTCACTCCAACCGGCAATGTCCAACACCATGAGGAGAGTAAACAATCCCGTCTTCGAAAAACCCAAATAATCGCACAAAGTATCAAATTGGATCCAATCCTGGTTGAACGGTCTGAAATTCTTTTTCACTATATCTTTTCCCGTCTCCCTCCTGATGTTCGTTCTTCAAAATCTGCAAGGAATCTCTTTGGAACAAGTAAGGACGATTGCGTTATAGGATGTTCTACTGGATAAAGGGACTTCTTCACTCACTCCCCTTCTTTTATTCCCAGGTTCAGGCGTTTAATTCTCCCTTTTTTTAAAATTTCAACTGTGCGAATAAATCTTTCGAAAGGTACGGCTTTCTCCACATTCAGAATAACTATTTTGTTTTCCAACCTCTTTGAAGTTGCCAGTTTGTCGATGTCTTCGAATGAAATATTTTTTTTGTCCAAAAGAAATTTGCCGTCTGACCGGAGACTGAGGGTCAAATCGATAGAATCAACGGATTGTCCCTGACGGGAGGCCGGTAAATCCATTTCCAGAAATTTATAATCCTTCGAAAAACTCACACTAATCATAACAAAAATAAGTAGAATAAAAATAATATCAAGAAAGCTGGTAATATCAATGATTGAAGCAGGGGTATGTCTTTTGCGGTGTTTCCTGTTCATCGGACAGATTTCATTTCCCGAACCTCCTTCAAATTATCCGAAAGAATATCAATTTCGTCTAACTTCATTCTGAGGAAATGATATATGATGATGGATGGGATTGCGATTGACAGCCCGAAAATTGTAGTGATCAGAGCTTCGCTGATCCCGCCTGCAAAAATTTCGACAGAGGCATGGCCGGACTCTTTCATTCTCTGGAATGCATCGAATATTCCGAGAACCGTTCCGAGAAGACCGAGCATCGTAGATAGCCCTGCAAAATTACTTATCCAGTTTAGTTTATTTTCGATTGAAAAAAGAAAAAGATCCCACGCATTTTTGTTTTTCTCATGGATCAATAAGTCGTCTTGAACTTCTTTACCGGATTGATTTCCTGAAATAATTTCACTCAATTCCGGAATTGATCCGCCCGATACAATCTTGCGCAGGATAGGTACCATTACCGAATACAAATGAATTGCCAATCCGGTATTGATGATTGAAATTAAAAGAAGGGGATACATAACATATCCGCCTGAAATAAAAAGTTCAAAAAAATTCATAATTAAAAAAATGTTCCCATTTCCCTATTGATTTCCATAACTTTTTCGTATGCTTTTTCTGCAAAATCCTTTCCTTGAGATGCAAAATGAATCCCCCTTGAAGAATTGATCAGTGAATTTTTACCACACACTTCCATAATTTCCGCAAGGTTTCCACCCTGAGCTCCATATCCGGGAATCAAAAACAGAAGATCATGGTGCAATTCCCGCAGATTTTCAATTTCCTTAGGATGGGTAGCTCCTACAACAATTCCGGCCTGACCCTGGAATTCTTTACAAATAGAAGCAGTCTCTGCCGCTACGATTTCATATAACGTTCTATTTTCCGGCAGAATCACCCTCCTCTGAAAATCCTTTGACCCGGGATTGGATGTCAGGCAGAGCAAAAAAATTGTTTTATCTGCATATTTCAGAAAAGGTTCAAGGCTGTCCCGACCCATATAGGGGGACAGAGTTATTGCATCGAGACCGAGGGACTCAAAATAATATTGGGCATATTCTTTCGCAGTATTTGCAAGATCTCCACGCTTAATATCCCCAATCACCGGGATTTCCGGAAAATTTGATTTTAAATGTTCAATCAGCCGTTCAAACTGACGTATCCCTGAACTGCCCTCCCTTTCAAAAAAAGCAATGTTGGGCTTGAATGCAACGGCACCATGGCTGACCGCATCGACAATCCTGATTGAAAATTCAAACAGAACATCGGGAGTACTCTGCATGAATGCAGGAAGCTTTGCCCGTTCCGGATCGAGTCCCACACAAAGCAGGCTCTTAAGCTGATCCCGTCTTTTTATAAATTTCTTGTACAACAAAAGTAATTTCGAATAATCGGACTTCTGTCAAGGAATTAATAGGATGACTAAAACCTGCAACTTACGAAATATTTTCGTTATAACCGGATACCAAATATCCTGTGCCGCGTTTCTCCGTTTATTGTTGTCTGGCTGTATAAAATTTTCAGCACTGAGAATTTTGAATATCCAGTTTCGCTTTCCGATTGTTCCTGCCAGAGGACTCCCCAAAGGCTTCCCCTCGATTTGTATCCCCTTTCTTTTTCGGAACTCTCATAATAAACACTGCCAAGCAGGAAGGCCTTCGTATCTTCTTTCTCTTTCCTGTTGTAATTTCTGTAGTAACCGAGTCCCAAAAGTCCAAGCTGAAAAACTTCGTCCTGAGTAACAGAAGAATAGCTCAAAAGCGGCGGTATCACATGCACTGTTTCTTTAGAAGTCCGGTCATAATAATAAACAGGCAAAAAATTCATCCGCAGATGATCCCTGGTATTCAAATACCTCAACCACAGAAAATTTACATCAAAGTATCCTTCCCCGAGCTGTTCATACCCGAAAAGCAATCCATAAAACAGATAAAAACTTTGCCTGTCTTTCTCTCTCTCAAAATGAATCGTTCCAAGGAATAGTCTGAGATGCTCCTTATCCACTTTCTTATAATACTGGTGATCAACAAGATATAACAGATTCTGCCGGGAATATCCCGGCGATGAATGAACATAAAGTCCGAAAGCGAACAAACTGAACTCCTGTTTCGCCTTATCTGTCTGCAAATCAAAAAAACAGAGCATGTTGAAGTGCGAATTATTTTCGGTTTGACTCTTATAAAAAATGAATGGTATTATAGGGAAGAAAAAAGTAGATCCGGTTTCTTTTCCCTGAACCGATTTTTGGCTTTTATAAAACAACGGGTTAACAATAGTATATTCTTCCGGTTGGCTGACCTTCCTGCTTTCCGAATAGGAATAATAATTAATCAGGTAGAAATGGGTGGCCTCGGTGAAATCGGGCGAACTTGTCCCTGCGTAATAAAACATCGGGAAAATCCATAGTGAAGCGGAATCAGTTCTCTGACCTTTTTCTATGACACTCCTGCCTTTATAATAAAAGAGAGGCGAAATTTTTTCGGAAGTCTTCACTCCTTCACTGTATGACTGGTAAGAGTCAGTATAAAATAAGGGTAAAAGCCAGGATGTGTTACTGCTCGCCGATCCGGACTGCTTCGAAGATACCCGGAAAAGAGGGAAAATCCAGAAATTATTTTCGTCCGATCCTCCTGAATAATCAAATATACCGAGAAAGTTGTAATGAACATAATTATCGGAACTGCTCCTGTAGAAAACAGGGAACAGGAACATGGAACTGGAATAATTTTTCTCCGGGTCATTCCCGGAATAACTATACTTTCTCCAGAACGGCAAAACCCAGATGCTATGTTCACCGGAAAACTCAGATTTCTCCAAATTGAAATAGAATCCGGGAATTATTACAGTCCGTTCCCCAAAAGCCGGGCTATAATTATTTTTATAATAATACAGCGGGAAAAACCAATTCGAAAAATTTATTCCATCCGGTTTATCCTCCATGAAAACATGAAACAACGGGAAAAGTGTGAAGCTTGAAGAATAACTTTTCGATGTAAAATTAAAAATCCCCAGGACATTGTAATATACTTCAGAAGGATTCCCGCTCCGGTAGAAGAAAGGAAACAGAGCGACTTTACTCTGAAAATTCTTTTCTTTGTCCTGCCCTTCGTACGAATAAGAACGATAAAAAAGGAAAACCCATGAACGGGAATTTCCGGAATCTTCTGATTTTTCTGAGGAATGATAGATCATTGGGGCAATAAATTTACTCTCTGAAAAATCTTTCCCGTTGATACTTTTATAATAGTAAACCGGGAGAAGCCAGTGACTCAGCCGTTCCTCTTCCTTGATACTGGTTTTGGAAATTTGAAAGAGCGGGAACAAAGTGAAGGTTGTTTCTTTTTCTCCGAGCGTCAGGTTGAAAAGCCCGATGAAATTTAAATATTTTTCTGAATCGGAAAAATTTGTATAGAAGAAAGGGAAGAGAGCGGTTTTGCTACGGAAGTTTTTCTCTTCATCCTTTCCTGAAAAGGAATATTCACGGTAAAAAAGATAAGACCAGAATTTATAAATGCTATAATTGCCTGATCCTTCGGAATGATAATAATGCAGGGGGCTCACAGAAATTATATCCGTAACATTTTCTTTCGTCGTTCGCTTATACCAGTACAACGGGAAAAAACGGCTTCCACCTTTTTCCGGTGAGTCATAAAAATTTATCAGTGGCCATACGATTGAGTGTTCCGTCAGATTTTTTTTCTCATCATACTCCTTTATGTACATATTCAAAAGAAAGGATCTTATAAACGACTTTCCTTCTCTCTGATGCGCATAGAACGGGAAAAAAACCTGGTATTCAAAATCACCAGAAAAATACCATACGTTGATTAAAGGGAAAAAAAATCCGATCTTGTCCTTTGATTTCTCATCCCACGTGAGCCATGTCAGTGGCAGAACCCTTACATGCC
>JAIOQL010000030.1:0-9378 GCA_021413405.1 Leptospira sp. | reverse complement strand
AAAGGCTGCAATACCAAACAGAAAATTCCAGCCCCAAAAATTTTCGGAAGTTTCCCTCGACACCGTTTTGTTTTTTACAAGCTTTGGATTTTTTCCTGCGTCCGTAGAATCATCTTTTGATTGACCTGGAGCTGCAACTCCCGATGCAACAAGCGAAGCTGCAGTAGCCGCCTTTGCTTCCCGGCTCCATGGAACCGGTATATCAAATGTCGTTCGTGTAGCAATACTGAACAGATTGTACCACCAGCTCACTTCAAAATCAAGGTAGTATCTACTATTCTTCTTTCCGATTGAGAAATCGGCGCCTAACGTACCCCTTGTCTTAGCAATGGAAAGTCCAGGAAAATAGAGATCCACATCCCGATTTTCATCTGTATATTTGAGGTGAAGCGGAATCGTCAGATTCCCTACGCTCTCCGGAGTATCCCATTCAAAATAGAACGGGAAAAATGTCAGAAATTTTTCTTTTCCGGGTCTGTCCTCGGATGAATAATAGTTCGCAACCCAGGTAGTGTCGCGCTTAACCGTTCTCCGGATATAATGAACAGGGCTGACCGAGAAAAATGAATTATCAGACAATGTCGCACTCCAGTAAAAAGGAAAAACATGAAGGTATGAATTCTTTTCATAAAAAAGAAATGGAAAAAATTGCATCGACTCAAGCCCATCCGGATCCCTGCTTTTCCAGTTTGCAAAAAAAAGAATATTCCTCGTGACCGACAAATCCGATTTCGAAGAAAAATAAAAAGGAAAAATCTGAAAATATGATTCACCGGTTCCGGAATTTTCGGACCAGTAGACATTTCCAATCAGTGTTGATCCGGATTTTCCGGACCGGTTATGATAATAAAACGGGCCAAAGAAAGTTTCCTCATTTTTGACAGAATAGCTGAAATAAAACGGGAAAAGATGCAGGTATTTGGACCCGGAAAAATCATCCCAAGCACTATAATACAGCGGCAATATCCATCTATATCCCGTTGTAGACAATCCTCCCGGCGAAACACTTTCACCGGAAAAATAAACAGGCATTATCCATATCGCAGAAAGTCCTGACGCTTTTTCCTTTTGCCAATAAATATTCCCGATTAGAGTTGAACTCCTCTTCTCTTCGTCTTTGTGAAAATAAAAAGGTCCAAAATAAGTTTGCTGGTCTCTATCGCCAAAACTGAAGAACGCGGGAAAAATATGACGGTAAAAACTCTTGTCCGAATCGTCCCAAAGGCTTAAATAAAATGGCGGAAAAATATGCCGGTAGCCTGAGCTCTTTTTTTCTCCCACCGAAATTTCTTCGTTCGAAAAATAGAATGGAACAAACCAGAATTTTGGAATAGCGCCAACCGCATCCCGTTTCCAGTGAAAAAGACCTGCCCAGTTAGTACTCCCGGATTTCGATTCATCGTGATAGAAGAGAGGTCCGAAAATTGTGTTACCGTTTTTATCTCCAAAGCTGAAATAAAATGGGAGGATATGACGATAGTATGTACCGTCTGAATCGTTCCAGAAATTCAGGTAAAGAGGTGGCAGAATATGAAGATATCCCCTCTCGCTTTTATCCAGAAACAAAAAGGGAAAAAAAGCCAGAGTGTTTAGCTTATCATTTTGTGAAGAATAATCAAATATCCAGAATAAATTGGCATGAAAATCTGTATTCTGCCAATTGAGATATACGAGCGGAAGTATCGGGAACATCCACGTTTCTTTTTCCGATTTTATTTTTTTTCATATATATTCAGATGAAAAGGTGAGATACTAAATGCTTCCTCTTCAGATATTTTCTCCGTTTTGGTTTTATCGGTTGACCGGTAAAAAAAAGGAGTTAGAAAAGTAGATCCGGAGAACCCGTTCCCTTCATAGGTCCGGCTATAAAATGCGGGGAAAATTCCGAGATAGGATTCACCGATTGCCTTGTCACCTCCCTGAAAAACGAAAGGGAAAAAGACCGCTTGCTCAAAAGATTTATCCTGCTTATAATAAAAATTCAGAAAACGGTATTTTTTACGGTTATCAAATTTACTTTCAAGTCCGTTATAAAACGGAAACACGTACGTAGAGCGGAATTTAGGATAATCGGTATGCTTGTATAACCACAAAACTTCATTGGAATAATGCTGATCCCAATTTTCCCTCTCCCAGAAAAAAGCGTTAACATCATACTTTATTTCTTTCTCACTTCCATAAATTTTCTTTTCATCTTTATGAAGGTCAGACCAGTCATCATCAGCGACAAGAGGAAGTGCGAGCAGGAAGAAAACGAAAAGTGGCAGCTTAAAAATATGAATCCTGCGAACGAAAACCATTTCAGGTGTTCTTTAATCCTTCCATGAATAAGTTCCTGTCATCTGCGTAGAGATCCCAGCCCTCTCCGCTAAAATCAGCAAGTGAAAGAAATCCGGAGTTAAAACATTCATCAATGTAATCAGAGATTCTTTTCTTTTTTTCCGGATCCGGTGCATCCGCAGTGAAATCCTCTACTATCAGCTGATGAACATCTTCTTTGAACGGGTATGTTTTTATAAAATCATGATTCTCTTCAAAGTGATCGTCTTCTTTGAATATCATATCTGCATAAAAATGGTGATCCATATCTCCCAGTCCGAAAAACCAGTCCTTCAGTTCCTGTTGTGTATTATGCGGAGTAGAAAACATGAACCGGAAAATATTTCTGTATGTGGAAAGATCTTCTTCTTCCAGGGCATAACTGAGATAGGCTCCTAATTCCGGATCTTCCTGGATAAAAAGTTCTGAGAGTTCTTCGACTAATTTATTCCCGTGACGGGCCCTGAATTCATCGAGGATTGATATCGGCGGAATATGAGGCATACAATTCTCCTTCAATTAATGATCGACAATCCGGAAAAATAATCGTGTCAACTGTATTCAATTCCAGCGATGGATTGCAATACAATAAAATTTATCGAACTTCATCGTTGCGCTCTTTCCCGGGCTAAAAAAGATTTCGTAAAGGCTCATTGCTAGAGTTTTTTTCTGGTTTTTTCTAACCTTCCGTAAACACTATGTTTATAATATGGAAACATTCCTCACAAACCGGATCCTTTTCATTCCCCTTCTGCTTGCAATATTTTTATTTCTATTTGATAAACTCTTCGGACTTCAATCCGTACGAAAATACACGGAAACGAGAATAGAATTCTCTTTTTATGATGAAAAAAAAGCTCTTCTCGACCAATTAAAGAATTATGAGCGAAACCGCACTCCTAAAGACAGGCTTCTAATCCTCTTTGGGACATCACACATGGGAGAATTTTCAACAGAATATATTTATAAAAAAACGGGGAACCGGATCACTACATATAATTTTTCTGCACCGATGGCACCTCCTTCTTACCTTTATTACTATCTGGAAAAAATTCAAAAAGAAGGTGTGAAAATTGATTATGCAGTCTTTGAAACAATCCCCGACATTTTTCTGGAAAGCGCAAATAATTATGCAATTAAATTTTCTTATGACTGGGAATTCATGTTCAAGAACAGGAACAACTTTTCGGCAAAAGAACTGGAGGCATTCTCTTCTGCAAATCTGTTTGATGTAGTGCGTTTTCCATTTCGCCCGGGAGCTGCTTCAAAAAGAATATTTTCACCTGGAGCAACAGATCAGCTCGAATTCCTTCAGACCATGGTGCACCTTGCTACGATAAAAAACAATGGCGGAATCCCGAATCCAATTATTCACGAGGTACCGGAATCCGCCCTTGACCGCGAAGGTATCGAATATTATAAAAAAACATTTGCCGGCTACAGGGAGTCAGCAACACAGAAGATTTTTTATTCAAAATTTCTTTCATTCTGCAAAGCCAACGGAATAAAACTTCTTGTATATAAACCATTTGTCTCAAGATATCTGGAAACCCTGATGAATGAGTCCGGGTTCTACAGAACATGGCTGGCTGACAGGCGACAGGAAGCCATGTCGCATGACGTACCATTTCTTGAACTCGGAAAATATACAAATTCGATACGCTGCAAAAAATTCGTGGATGTCCATCATTTGAGCGGGGGGTGTTACAACGAAATTACGGACATCCTCCTGGAAAGCCTGCCGAAGTGACGCAAAAAAACGGGATGGCACTGACATATTCAGACGCGCAGAAACTGGTTGATGAATGGATCAGCCAATTCGGAGTCAGGTATTTTTCGGAACTGACCAACCTCGCAATTCTCATGGAAGAAGTTGGAGAATTTTCAAGAATCATGGCGCGTCGTTTTGGTGACCAGTCTTTCAAAAAAGGGGAGGACCCGGACTCATTGAAATCGGAAATGGGCGACATCCTTTTTGTTCTGATATGTATTGCAAACCAGACAGGGATTTCACTGGAAGAATCCATACGGCATACTATTGATAAAAACACAAAAAGGGATTCGGAAAGGCACAAAAATAATCCGAAACTAACTTAGAAAAATGCAGACCGGGGCTGAAAATCTCAGTGAAAAACTTTTAGCCGGAGACAATCGCGCGCTCGCAAAAGCAATTACTCTGACGGAAAGCAGCCGCCCGGAAGATCGTGAGTTGGCAAAAAATCTCCTCTCGGTCATTGAGAAAACGAAAAGGGAAACGATCCGGATCGGGATCAGCGGAGCCCCGGGAGCAGGAAAATCAACTTTCATCGAAGCATTCGGGCTCTATATAATCTCACTCGGCAACAGGGTCGCAGTTCTTGCTGTCGATCCGAGTTCACCGGTAACCGGGGGCAGCATCCTGGGAGACAAAACACGAATGCCGGGACTGGCACAAAACAAAAATGCATTCATTCGCCCTTCACCTTCCGGCGGTACGTTAGGCGGTGTCGCGAGGAGAACGCGGGAATCCATCAGGCTGTGCGAAGCCGCAGGCTATAACGTGATCCTCGTTGAAACAGTCGGTGTCGGTCAGTCAGAAGTTGCCGTTTCCGAAATGACAGATCTTTTCCTGTTATTGCTCATCGCAGGTGCAGGAGATGAACTCCAGGGAATCAAGAAAGGAATCATGGAATTGTCAGATATCATTCTGGTGAACAAGGCGGATGGAAAAAATAAACTGAATGCAGAGAATGCGCGATCAGAATTTAAAAATGCACTTTCGTTTGTTCAGCCAAAATATGATTTCTGGAGTGCGCCTGTGAATACAGTCAGTGCGATAAATGGTGAGGGGATAAAGGAATCATGGGATCTGGTGCTTGATTTCATAAAAAAAGCAAACGACCTGATATCAAAGAAAAGAGAAATCCAAAATGAAAAGTGGCTTTGGCAGCACATTGAAGAAGAGATCCTGGACAAACTGAATATAGCGAAGCGAAAAGACAAGAATGTTCTGAATATTCTCGAAGAGTTCAGAAAAGACCCTTCTTCTCTCGAAGATTCCGCAAGAAAAATCGTTTCGCTCCTGATAAAATAAGAATGGGCGATTCAACAGGAAAGGCCTTCCCCTACGAAAAATACTATCCTTGTCCGGTCAGCCGGAAAAATTATACTGAGTAATAAACATGCCAAATTTTGAAATGCCCGACACAGCCCAAAAAGCAGAATTTGTGAAAACAAATTTTGATACAATTGCAAAAAAGTATGATCTATTCAATGACCTGAACAGTTTTTTCCTTCATAGGCACTGGAAGAACTATCTGACAAATGTCATCCGGAAACGATCCCGACAACATCTTGTATGCCTGGATCTGTGCTGTGGAACAGGTGATATTTCGGTTAGGATCAGCTCCCTTCCCGAAGTGGATAAGCTAGTGGCGGTTGATTTCTCGGAAAATATGCTGAATATTGCAGCAGGGCGGCTTCGCAATTCTGTGAAATCTTCTGCCGAGATAGGCGATGCAACGAACCTGCGCAATTTTCCGGATAATCATTTCGATGTGATTACAGTCGGATTTGGTTTGAGAAATGTAAACAACCTGGAGAAGGCACTACAGGAAATTTTCAGGATTCTGAAACCAGGCGGAATTTTCATGAATCTTGACGTTGGAAAAGTCAGAAATTCGTTTATAAAAATATTTGCTGATTTTTATTTTTTTAAAATAGTTCCAGTCATTGGATATGTACTTTGGGGAGGAAAAAACGATATGTTTGATTATCTCCCTGTTTCTTCACTATATTACCCCGATCAGGAAACACTGAAAACATTGCTCGAAAAAACCGGCTTTACTTCCGTTTCGTATAAAAACTTTGTCTTCGGAAATGTTGCCCTTCATTCTGGCGAAAAAACCTGAATTAAGCAGTCTTAAGGAATCTCTTGACATTTGCTTCTTGTCGAAAATCTTTGTATCGTGGATGTATTTCCATAATTCGTGAAGGAGGATTCTATGAAAAAATTATTACTGAGCTTAATCGCAGTTCTTTCAATCGTTAGCATCAGCTTAGTTGCTGGCGACAAAAAAGATGCAAAAAAAGACGCAAAAAAAGATGCAACAACTAAAGATGCACCTGCACCAAAGAAATAATATTCTTTGAACGCTTAACATTAAAAGATCCATCGGGCAACCGGTGGATTTTTTATTTCCGGGCTTCCCCAAACTTCGAAACTATTAAAGAGATTTTACGCTGTTATTTGAAGTGAACTGAGTGGAATTGATACAAAAAGGTGTATCCCCATAAAACCGGATTTCATTTTTCATATTCAATTCCTCAACCTGCAAAATTTTTGCCCCTTCTGGAATCCGCAAGATCAGAGTCAAAACCTTCCCTTTTTTCAATTCATGATTGGCTGCTGATAATTCCTTCCGGTTAGAATCGAGAAAGCTCCATTTTTGTTTCAGCTCTATCCTGGACGTTGAATCGTCGAGAAACGGGGTTATCTCCATTCTCTGACTTTTTGAAATTACCCAGGCAGTCTTTCCCTTAAAAACATGGTAGCGCATTCCGGCGCCTGATTTAAGAGGTTCATATGCGAAAAGCTGGTACACCCCGGTTTTATCGCTCCGGAAATAGGGACCATACTCCTCTTTATTTACTGAAAAAAGAGAATGAATAATAAAGAAAAAAGAAATCCCGAGGATAAGCAGATTTCCCAAAACAGATAAATTCCTGTTCTTTGAGATAACCGGCGCAATGCCGCATAACGCAAAAATCACGATGAATGCCCCGTCGGGATGAACAATCTGGTATCCTGTGAAAAATGGAAGGATAAGAAACATGAAATAGTATTTTTTACCCCGGATTAAGAAATGGATGCCTGCCCAGCAAATCAGCACAACAGCACCAAGTATTCCGGTATCGCACAAAATTCCGGAATAGAATGAGGCCGGGCTATCCAAAAACAGTTCGGAGCCTGGAGTGCGAAAAGCAGGGTCTTTTAGAGTAATGATCAGGTTAGACAAACCGTTTCCAAAGAGAGGATTCTTCCAGAATATTTCGAGCGCCGCAGCATTTAACTGGTATCTCACCGGATCTATCGATATCCAAAATAATTTTGGGGAGAATCCATTTGCAGCCATTTTCTCAAAAATATCATAAATCATTTTGACAGGAGTGTATTGCCCGCGATTGATGAGATTGAGCCGGATAAGTAAAATTGGAATAGCTATCACTAATAGGACTGACAAAGCAAAAATAATTCCGAAGACTAATTTCTTTTTCGACTGAAATATTATATTATACAGAATGAGAATTGCAAAAGTTGGAAGAAGTATAAAAAAGTAGGCTTTCCCCTGATTTGCTCCCAAAAAAAGTGCAATTAAAAAAAGAAAAGCAAAGATTGTATATCGTGTGCTATTCCTCCATTCCCCTTTCTTTTTCATAGATATGTAAAAGAACAGGCCAATGAGGGTTGCAAAGATCCATGCAGAACTTCCCGAATCCCGGAATAGCGCCATGTTCCGGAAAACATTCAGGGAAAGATTTGTGTTCGTCGCAAAAATCTGGTTGATATAAAATTTTTGGGCAATAGCAACAATCACATTGATTGTAAATCCTGCGACGAGTCCCTGAATCCAATGTCTCGAAGGTGGAGAATTGAATGGTGATGTTCTTTCTTCTACCAAAAAATATAAAAGCGGAAAAACCAGCCCGTCTATCGCATTCAGGCTCAGTGAAAAAGCCATTTTTGATGAAATCCCCGGCAAATAGAATGTTTCAAGGGTTCCAAAACCTTTCAGAAAGGGTGCGTTGAAATATGTCAGAAACCGTTCCAGGGTCAATGCAAAAAGGAAAAAGAGTATTCCGAAATTAATTTCTGTAAAAATATTCTCTTTGATTTCAGCGGCACGGTTTGTAAAAAATAACCTTCTGAAAATGTCGGGCTCAGTTGCAGAAACTGATTCTTCTCTTCTTCCGAACAGGTCCAGGATGATTTCACGGGAAATGATTCCGCATATCGCACCGTAGAAAAGACCTGAAAGCGTTATGATTTCGTATGAAATTCCGGCAAAAGTGCCAAACCTCACCAGGGTCAGTGCACCCGCAATTGTAAATATCCTCCCAATCCTGCGGTTATAGAAATTAGGTACGAATGCAAACGCAAATTGAAGAAACAGAACACCGAAATACTCAGATTTAGGAAACGGATGACAAAACCGGAAAATCAGTATCCAATAATATCCCGATAGAAGAGCAAAAACAAAAGTAAATAAGGGTAGATTCTGTAAATTCCGGATCCGTAAAAGAATTAATTTCATTTCATTTGATCACGATTGACACGTTTCCAGATTTCAAAGAACAGAAGTCCTGCTAAAATCGAAATAATACTATATAATATTACAGATAAATTCTTTTCAAATACATAATTAATGATAACTGAGATCAGTATGCATGCTGAGCAAATGATATAAAATAGAGGTGTGAATGGATACAGGTAAGTTCTATAGAGAGCCAGTTTTTGTTCTTTTTTTAACCTGAATATAAAAACCGAAAACACAGTCATTACCGACAGGAACGTAATCGCGATAAATGAAAAATTAAGAAGATCGCTGTCTTTTTTGATAAAGAAGATCAGGACCATCACCCAGAGACTTTGCGCCGCAAGACTATAGACCGGTGTTTTACGTTTGCGGTCAAGATGGCCGATTTTTTGGGGAAGTATGCCGTCCCTCGCAAGAGCAACGCTGACTCTCGAACCCGTTACAATAGTAGAATTCACATTTCCAAGAACAAGAAGTGCAATGAGAAAAGATAATGCTGTCGGTATGATGCGTTCAATTCCTGTCGGATTTTCGCTCAGCATAAACAGGAAATGCTTTCCTACGAGAAAATAGGGATCTATTTTTCCTTCCACGATAGAGTGGTAAGGAATCACAGAAATAAAAACAAAAGCGAATAAAAAATATATCGCCATTACGAAGAGAGGACCGAAAATCATCACCCTCGGAATCACTTTTGCAGGCTCCTTCAATTCGGCCCCGAGGGAAAGTGGAGAATTCCAGCCCATATATGTCCAATAAACAG
>JAIOQL010000029.1 GCA_021413405.1 Leptospira sp. | reverse complement strand
TCTGGCTTGCAATTCCGCCGACTACTCCACCAATTTTAGAACCTATTTCAGTTCCCATTCCCGGACCGCCGAAATAAGTTCCGGCTGCTGCTCCGATTGTATCAAACAGTCCGTTTACTTCCTGTGCATCATCCTGATTTTCATAATCAGGTTGTGTTATTATTTCTTGATTAATCATAGGGACTCCATTTTCATCAAGAAGGTTTCCAAATTCATCTGTTGGATTTCCCTCTTCATCCTGGTATTGCGCTACTTCCGATTCGACAGGCATTCCGTTTTCATCGAGAGGGTTTCCAAATTCATCGGTTGTATTTCCTTCTTCGTCCTGGTATTGCGCGTCACCAGATTCAATAGGATTTCCGTTCTCATCTGTTTGTTGTTCTTCCGGCATTTCTCCGCCGCCGTCTGAAAGTAAACCGGTAGCAGTAGACAACAGACCACCTGCCGCATCTGTTAATGTGCTTAGTCCTTGTTCTGCTAATGATCCAATAGCCTTGTATGGTGCAGTGTAAAGGTCGCCTGCCTCTTTCGCGAATCTGCTAACAGAATTTCCGAAAGACGAAACACCCTTGCTGATAGATTTTCCAAAGGATGAAAATCCTTTAGTCAGTCCTTTCGTATTTAGTGCAGCCTTGAATTTTAATTTCGGAGCTTTGAATTTTACTTTAGGCGCTTTAATCTTTGGAGCTTTGAATTTTATCTTAGGTGCCTTGAACTTCGGCATTTTCATACCACCGAGTTTGAAGCCCTTTCCTAAACTAAAACCGCAAAGTTCATCGCCGTTCAGTCCCGGACGATAACCAATCCCGGTGTCGACGATAAAATCACCGTAATAATTTTCATCGTCTTCACCGTTTACGATAAAATCACCAAGAAGATTGACAAACTCTATATCGTTGGTTGTTTCGTCGCCTTCAAGGGTGATTAATTCCATGAGAAGATTTTCTCATGGCTTTTTTACTAGTACAAATCATTTATTAAGTGGATAGGTTCAATTGATCCCGTCCTGATACTGTCCTGATACTTTTTTAAATAATTTTTCTAACCGCCCGCTTAACGGTTATAGTTGAACATGTTTTTAACAGGAATTTCTTTTTTAGAAGTTCTGAAATCTGAGTAAATGAATATCCTTTCTCTTTCAGTTGCTTCGCTTCGAGAATAAAATCATCGTTCATTATTTTAACTCTCATGGCTTAAATACCTTCCTGAATTTTTCATTGTAAAGTTTCTTTGAAAAACTGCATCTTGGATAAGTGGCATCCGCCGGGAAAATCTTTCCGTTAAGTTCTATTTCCGGGTAAATATGATGTGGCCTTTCTCCCTGCCCGCAAACTACTGCCTGACCAGGTATATTTTTCAAATTTGCAAAAGACAAAATCAAAAGCGTTTTGTCATCGCAGTCCCGCGCACCTTTCCATTCTGGCTGAATAGTATATTTTTGGCGGACAACAGTTTCCTCTCCTTTCGGGTCTGGATGATAAGGCAAGGCCCGAACAAGATTATAAAATTCAAAGATAGTCATGTTTTTTAAAAATTCGAGATCAGCTTTATAGCGTTCCGCAAATTCAAAAACTTTTGAAACTGTTTGCTTGTAGCTATTCAGATTTTCTGTTTTAACTATTGGGGTTTCTGTGTTCATTCTATTTTACCCATTTTGAAAGATAGACATTCACATAGAATGAAAAGAGCAAAATTCCGCCCAAATAGATTAAACGTAGAACATGGCTTCCCCATATGAAACGCTCGAATACAACGCAGGCAAAAACCAAACCATTTCCGACAAGCCAGATATAAAAATAATCAACTCTCATTTAATTGTCCCTTCCATTTTTTTATGTCTCATTAGGATTTATGAAAAATCCTCTTCCTTTACAGTATTACTTTTACTCTGATATTCTTTAAATAAAATCTGGTATCTCTTATTATTCTCGAATTTCTTTTTACCTTCGAGAAGTTTTTCGTGCGAATACTTTTGACCGTAGGTTTTCATCAAAAGATAGTCCGCCCCGGAACACTGGTTTAACTGCCAGTCCTTTAGATCTTCGAGACCTGTTTCATTTTTTGGAAGCCCTATGTTTTGACCTTCTCCAGTCCGTAAAAAATCAGTCCACCATTCGCAATGATCCCAATGCCGTTTATGTTTTTCTACCAGGTAGAGGGTTTCCTCTTTTTTATCGTTAATCATTTTGTAGGAAGGAGCAAGGAATTTTAAATAATAATATGCCGTTTTCGGAAAACTCCGGTCTTCAAATGTTCCATCAAAGGATTTTATTTCTCCCGTCTTTGTGTTCAGGCGAAAAGAAGGATTGCAAAACTCATTTGCTACCTTGTGCCTTAATTGAAATTCAACCCTGTTCCAGAATTTATAATCTGAATTTGTTTGTTTTTTCTTAT
>JAIOQL010000316.1 GCA_021413405.1 Leptospira sp. | reverse complement strand
GTCTTGTGATTCTTGCGAGTGAGGACATCGGGAACGCATCTGTATATGCCCTTCCGTTAGCTGTTTCAGGAATGACTGCTATGGAGAAAATCGGGATGCCCGAAGCGCGGATTATTCTGGCTCATATAACAACTTACCTTGCGTCCTGCCCCAAATCCAATTCTGCTTACTCCGCTATCCAGAACGCCGAAAAATTCATAAGTGACAACGGAACAAATATTTCGATCCCCATGCATCTTAGAAACCCTGCTACATTTCTTGATAAAAAAGAAGGCGCAGGAGAAAATTACAAGTATCCCCATGATTATCCCGGATCTTTTATTTTAGAGTCCTATTTTCCTGCCGGGATTGCATCTTCATCGCCCCAATTTTATTTTCCGAAGGAAAACGGGATGGAGAAAACTTTAAAAGACAGGCTCTCTTTCTTGTGGGATGGTTTTGGAAAAAAGAAATATAAATAGGTAATCTGATAGAATTTGCGGGATTTACTTATGAGATTGAGTAATTCCCACTTGCTGATATTTAGTCTAAGTGGAAAAACTAAAATTGCAAGGAACATTCAATGAATACTATTATAAAATTATTTCTGACGGTCTTTACCTTATTAAATTTTTCAAACTGCTTTACGTCAGTCGGTCCGGGTGAGGTTGGATTGCGATGGAATCCTTTCACAAACGGACTTGAAAAAGAAGTATTAGGCTCAAAACTCTATGGATATTGGCCCTGGAACAATGTTTATAAATATTCTATTCAATGGGCATCCTATTCAGAGAAAGTTGACATTCTTACACAGGATGACTTGAGCGTAATTGTGACCGCGAATATAATTCTCCGGCCAACTCCATCTAAAATTTATGACCTCCAGATGGATACCGGCCCGGAATACTATACGAAAGTTGTAAGACCTGAATTCAGGACATCTGTCAGGAATATTCTATCGAGTTTTAAAATGATCCAGATATAAAAAAAAACACCGAATATTTCGAATGAAATTAAAGCGACTGTAATTGATAAACTCAAGGGAAAACATCTGGATATAGATGATGTTATCATCGACGATATAGAATATTCCAAACCAATTTTGCGGGCGATTGAGACTAAATTAACCAAAGAACAGGAGCAGCATCAAATGGTCTTCGAGATCAATATTGCCAAAAGAGACGCAGAAATTACAATAATTAAAGCGCAAGCCCAGGCAAGGGCAAATGTGATAGAAGCAGAGGGCCAGGCAAAAGCACAGGAGATAATCAATAAACAACTAACTACCAAGTATATTCAGTTGAAAGCTGTCGAGAATCCAAATAATCGGATGATGATTTTGCCTTCCGGGAGAGACGGTTTACCGGTGATAATTAATGCGCCGCAGGAAAAGTAGAAAAATAAACGATTTTTGCGGCCCGCCTTCCAGAATTCATTGACAGAGAATGCAAAGGTAATTATTCTATACAGGTAAACGACTATGGGAAGCGCACCGGAAAATCTTGGGCCAATTGTTATCCAGCTTCTGCTCGGTGTTGGCTTTGCTGCATTAATTCTAACGCTTGCATTTATCCTAAATCCCCGGAAAAAAAGTAAGCCGCATGATACTTTCGAATGTGGTGTGGAATATTATGGTGATGCAAGAAGTGTTTTTAATATTAAATTTTACCTGGTTGCTGTTCTTTTCATACTGTTTGATATAGAGGCGGTCTTTTTATATCCCTGGGCAGTAAACCTGATCAAGTTCAATGAAGCTGGTCTTGGTACATTCATACTTGTAGAAATGTTTTTATTCATTTTCATTCTGGCTGTAGGTCTTTACTATATCTGGAAGAAGGGAGCTCTCGAATGGGATTAATGGATGTTCTGAAAAAACCCGGCGAAATGCTTGGTGACATGGTGCAAATTGCCAGTATCGATACTGTAGTGAATTGGGGAAAAAGCTATTCTCTTTGGCCATATCCTTTTGCAACAGCCTGCTGCGGCATAGAATTTATGGGAACCGCCTGTTCCGATAATGACATTGCCCGTTTCGGTGCAGAAAGACCTTCATTTTCACCAAGACAGGCTGATATGATCCTTGTTCTCGGAACGGTTACTTATAAAATGGCACCGGTTTTGAGACAAATCTATGATCATTTATGTGAACCAAAATATGTAATCAGTGTTGGAGCCTGTGCATCCTCCGGGGGAATGTTTGATACTTACGGAGTTGTGCAAGGGGTGGACCGTTTTTTACCTGTTGATATTTATGTTCCTGGCTGCCCTCCGAGACCGGAGGCAATCCTTGATGCACTTGTGAAATTGCAGCAAAAAGTAAAAACTCAGGGTCTTGAAGAGAGAAGGCAGGAAGTAATGCGCAAGATAGATGAAATCAATGAAAAAAATAAACCTCTTGTAGTTAGATGAAAGAAGCTGTAGAAAAATTTATAAAATCAAAACTTTCAAATTACATATTCAAAGAAGAAAATGTAATTTCGAATATTCCTACTTTCTTCATTAAATCCGAAGGAATTGTTCCGGTGGTGAAAGCATTGAAAGAGGATGGCGAACTTTCCTTCAATTACCTGAATGACCTAACTGCTATTGACTGGCTTGGAAAAAAGACTCCGCGGTTTGAAGTCTGCTATCTGTTGAAATCTCCAAAAAATAATCATTCCCGCATTATGTTAAAGGTACCCGTAGAGGAAGGAGAGGAAGTTCCTTCACTCGTTGAGGTCTATAAAGGCGCTAACTGGCCGGAAAGGGAAGTCTATGATCTTTTTGGAATCTCATTTGTAAACCATCCATACATGGAAAGGATCATGATGGCAGATAATTTTCAGGGTCATCCGCTCAGAAAAGATTTTCCGTTGGAAGGATTCGGGCAGGATTATCTCATTGCCGATTTGTTGCACATTCATCAGGATGATAAGGAAAGCGCATAACGTATGTTAATGTATGAAAAAACAGCGAAGCATTTTCAGGGGAAGTTTGCAAACCTTCCGGAAGGTCACCTGCTGATCAATCTTGGACCTTCGCACCCCGCTACCCATGGAATTCTCCAAAATGTGATGCATCTGGATGGCGAGAGAATTGTAGAAGCAGAGTCTGTTATTGGCTATGTGCACAGATGCTTTGAGAAACTTGGCGAAACCTATGATTACAACCAGTTCCTTGTGTGTACGGACCGGATGAACTATGTTTCAACACCTCTGAACAATATCGGGTGGATACTGACAGTTGAGAAACTGATGCAGATTGAGGTTCCGGCACGCGTAACATATGTCCGGATGATAATTTCTGAGCTATCCAGGATTATGGATCACATCATTTGCAATGGAATTCTCGGCGTAGATCTTGGTGCATTCACCGGTATGCTCTATTTATTTCATCATAGAGAGCGGATTTATACAATTATTGAAAAATTGACCGGAGCAAGACTCACTACTACTTTTTGCCGGGTCGGTGGTATGGAAAGGGACATTTATCCGGAATTTCAAGCGGAGATAAAGGAAGTCTGCAAGGGACTCAAACCCGCAATTGAAGAATTCAATTCACTTCTCATCCGGAATAAAATTTTCAATGATAGAACAAAGGGAGTGGGCGGAATTTCAAAGGAAGACGCTCTATCCTATGGATTCAGCGGGCCGGTGTTACGGGCAACCGGAGTTCCTTTCGACATAAGGAAAGATGAACCATACATGTTTTATGATAAAGTTGATTTCGATGTTCCCGTTGGTGAGGATGGATCCGTTCTTCATCGCACTCTGGTAAGAATGGAAGAAATGCGCCAGTCAATCCGGATCATCGAGCAACTGGTAGATAATATTCCAGCAGGCCCTTACCACGCAGATCTTCCCCATGTGTTTCTCCCTGAGAAACAAAGGGTCTACAACAATATGGAAGAATTAATCTATCATTTTAAGATTATCATGCATGGGATAAAAGTTCCTCCGGGTGAACACTATATGGCAACGGAAGCGGCTAATGGTGAACTTGGTTTCTATATCGTGTCAGAAGGTGAAAAGTCTCCCTACAGAATACACGTTAGGCGCCCATGCTTCTGGTACTACCAGGCATTCACTCAAATGGTAAAAGGTGGCCTGCTTTCCGATTCAGTTGCTACCATGAGTTCTCTCAATGTAATCGCAGGGGAGCTCGACTGCTAATGTCTTACAAATTCTCCCCCGAATCTGAAAAGCGCTTTGAAAAATTGAAACCGATGTTTCCGGACAATCGTTCGCTGATTTTACCTGCACTCTATCTGCTTCAGAAGGATCAGGGATTTGTAGATACTCCTGGAATGGAATA
>JAIOQL010000028.1 GCA_021413405.1 Leptospira sp. | reverse complement strand
ACTCGCTTCCGCTCTGAATGCCGCAACATTTGGTTATGGTGGAAATGCAATGGATGTTTCTCTAATCGTGACAACTGCCAGGGCAGCTTTCGGACACAACAACACAGGTGGAGTAACCATCAACCATGTTCCTGGTTACAAAGGGATGGCTGGTGCTTCTTTAATCCTTCCTGGTGAAGATGATTATGCAGTTGCTTATCATTCATCTTGTGGATACAATAGAGCTGGTGGGCTTTCGGTTTGCCAATCATCAGTTACGCAAAGTGAAGGAATCTGGCCTTTCAATTCCAATCAAACCTACAACCAGTACACAGGGCATGTAAGAGCTCCTTCATTGGGTTCTGCAGGATTATATGAAAACCACAGTGAAATAAAAGCTGAAGGCACCAGATAATCTACAAACATACGATTTTGTTTTAAATTTCTATGCGAAGCAGTACAAAAAAGCCCCTCCTCTGTAGGGGCTTTTTTGTTTTATGACGAAAGTATTCACCAAATTTCATCTCCAGAACTAAATGGAAATCCCCCACCAAATTTTTGCTATTTCCGGACTCAGGGTAATAGTGAAATTATGTCTCATTAAAGTTATAAGCATCAAATCCCAAACCATTTAGATGAATGATTCCCCTAACTTTTTTGCAGAAAAAAAATGTTTGGAAGAAATTTGAGTTGACATTTTAGTTAAATATGTGTCAAAATCATGTTAGAGACACAAGAGCTCACCTAGGAGAATTAACACTGGAACGACAGACGTTAACAATTACTGGGGAACTTCAACCAGCTCGGTTTCAGGAGTCAAATATTTTGTAGGCTATGACGGAACAACTGACCCAAGAACGTATGGAGCTTCCCGTGCTCAAACAAATCTGACAACAGTACTTACAAACCAGTGCAAGGGTGCAAATTCATGCAAAATAGTTTGCCACAGTGCAGGTTGTTATGCTATTGAATATTGGCTTTCTAACCTTGGTGGAACTGCTTCCAGCAAAGGATTTAACATAACCAAAGTTACAGCTCTTGCTGCTGCTTCCGGTGGATCTGAATTAGCTTCAGCACTCAACGGCGCTACATTTGGATTTGCAGGAAATGCAATGGACAAAGCACTTATAGTAACAACTGCCCGGGCAGCATTCGGTCACAACAACACTGGTGGAGTTACAATCAATCATGTTCCTGGTTACAAAGGGATGGCTGGTGCTTCTTTAATACTTCCCGGTGAAGATGATTATGCTGTAGCTTTCCATTCTTCTTGTGGATACAACAGAGCAGGTGGACTTTCGGTTTGCCAATCTTCTGTAACACAAAGTGAAGGAATCTGGCCTTTCAATTCAAACCAAACTTACAATCAGTATACTGGCCATGTAAGAGCACCTTCATTAGCAGCTGCTGGATTATATCTCAATCATAGCGAGATAAAAGCAGAAGGAAATAGATAATTCTTTAAATAGAATTTTCAGCTGAAAAGCAAGGGTTTTTGCCCTTGCTTTTTTTTTGCCCTCACCTTAAATCGATTCTTTTAAATTCTGCATAGCCTTGCTGGCTATTGAGAAATGGTTTTGATTGCGGCGCATCGGTATATGGCTTTTCGGAATTCCGGTTAGTAATCGATTTCTTTTTACTTTCGGAAAATTCAGCAGATCCCATATATCCTGGAACTAATTCAATGTTCGCATATTGATCTTTGGATTCAACAGCCCTGATTTCAATCAGGTAGTTGATAGCCTTCAGATTCCGGAGTTCATAGAAAAATTGATTCCCCGCATCTTCTTCGTATACTTTGAGTAACTTCTGATCTTTTTCATTACTTTCGTAGATCTGAACCACCATCTTTGAAATAGAGTGGTCTCCATTGACCCCAATTGCAATGGAACCCGAATTTACGATAAATTGACTGAGTTTGATTGCAAAAATCAATGAATTTCCCCTTTCAACGGTAGCACTTAGCCGGTGAGTTTTGTCCATGGAATAGCCATAGTCACGGAATTTCTGTTTAAGGGAGAAAAGAGGTTCTTCGGATCGCAATTGCAAAACTGGAAACAAAAGAGAAAAAGAGGACGCAGCAAAGAATAACATGGCAATTCGATTTGGAAATGTATGAGGGTTCATTGAATCATTATTATCCACGGTACAGAACAAAAGCAATAATTTTTGTAACTCCTGAAACAGTACAATTTTCCACAGACAGGCTAATGATCATCCTTTCACACAGGATTACCATCAAGGTTCAGCCCTGTTCACCACGCAAGGGCCAGGGGACACCTCATTTTAGTCATCCCGGAAGGTGAATGCGGACCCGAATCGGATGTACAAAAGTTAGTCCATTAATCGCCATACATGAAAAAAAATCCCGGCCGGTTTAAAAAGACTTGAGTTTCCCGGCTCAACATCCTAAATTTGACAAAACTTTAACATAAATTAGCCCTCAATCTGCAATTTCCGTTTTTCTACTAATTGGGCTATTTCTATGTTAAGATCATGCTAAAGGAGATTTGAGGATGAAGAAAAAATTATCAGTTACAATCGGGATATCTTTGCTGCTTTTCGCAGGTAGTACGTTAAGCGCTCAGACAATTCAGCAATTATTTGCAAAACCAGGGGTAGTTGGTGACTCCTTAAGCCAGGGGTTCTACGGAGCAACCGTTGAATCGAAAACACAAGATTGGGCATATCCTGTTTTAGTTTCTAAACAGGCCGGTTCAAATGTTTCTTACAATAAATTGAAAGGCCCTTATATCAACCTTGAAGACGTTCTGAAAGGAAATTGTGGTCCAATCTGTATTGCAAGTGCAATCATTGGTGGAAATGCAAGTACGGTTTCTTTACCAACACACGCAGGGATCACTGGTGGTGAATATACATCAGCTCTGAAAACCAGCGGAAAATGTGCGGACATCACTGCAACAAAACAGCAAAAAGACTGGTATTGGAAAAACTGGTACACTTTTACCTACAGATGGGTAACTGTTGCTGATTGCCAGGATCCTGATAAATTTCATCAGTTTGGTTTGAGAAGTTCAGGAACACAAACAGAGATCATGGAAAAAAATCGTCCAACTTTTCTTTTTGGTTCAATTGGTGCAAACCATGTTCTTTGTACAGCTCTCGGAACAAGCACTGCCTGTCTCGATGACGCAAGATTCTACAGGGACGTAAGAGAATTTTTCAGAAGAATGGCAGCTATGGGAAGCCTGAAAGGTGGCGTTATATTCTCTGTTCCGAATGTAACTGCGATTGGATTTCTTGAACAATACAAAGATCCACAAAATCGCGCAGCTTACACAGGACTCAAGGGATTTTTCAGAAATTCTGTTTCCAGCCCTGATCAAATTCTTGATGCAACTGAAGTAGCCAGGATTGTGCAATCATTGACTCTCATTAACAACGAACTCAGAGCACAAGCAACTGCAAACAACATGGCTTTTACAGATGCAAAGCTTTTGTTTGACGACATCAAACAAAATGGAAGAAAACTTGCCAGTCCTTCCGGCTATTCACCAGGTAACGTAAGAGGAGCATGGCCGCTTCCAAATCAGCCAGGCCTTTTTGGTCTTGATGGAGTTCATCCAAACATGCTCGGACACGCGATCATGGCAAATGAGCTGATCAAAGCAATAAACGCAAAGTACAATGTAAACATTCCACAAGTATCTGAATACAATGCATGGTACAATGACAGCCTGAACAGGAATCCTGTTGATCTGAAAAACTTCCTAACTAACACATTTTTCGGTCAATTTCTTTCTTGGGTGATTGGAATATTCGCCTAATCTGAAAATATTTACTTTGCAGAGTGATTTACTCTGCGAATAAAAATGCTTTGCCTTGTATTTTTAAGGCAAAGCATTTTTTTTGTTAATGCTATAGTACAAAATTAGGAGAACAAGATGAACAATAAGAACCTCTGGATTTATGGTGGTATTGGACTATTATTGATTTTAGTTATCGTGATATTTATGATCCCTGGCGGGGATGGAAAAAAAACCGGAAAATCAATCGGTGATCTGGTTAAAATCGGAAAAAATGGAACAACCATCGATGATCCATATTTCCCCGATGCCCCGCATCCTGCCTCTGAAGATCCAAAACTCGAATATGAAGCTGAGAAACTTTGGCCTCACACTTTAAAACCACAACCCACAGAAAAAGATCGTGAAAAAGTACGCGAAGAATGGGGACGTTTTTCAGTGAAGTATCCAAAAAACATTTACATTCCAAATGAATTCAGACCACCTCTTACAGAAAAAGAGGCTGCGGACGTAAGAAAGGAACTCGACACATTTACGGAAGTTGACATATTTCAACTATAAAATCAAAGAACTGGAATCGAGGATTCAGCTTGTTCAATTCATGATTGATTCCGGTGAAGTAGACAGAACCCAGGAAGCAACAGTGCAAAAGGATATGGCAACCTGGAATAAGCAACTTGAGGAATTAAAGAAAGTAGCACAGACTGTGCCCCGCTCCTGAGTAGCAGATCATGAGAATGGCGCTTAACGTAACTCTGGTCCTGCTACTGGTATCCTGTAGCGGACCTCCGGAACCGAAACTACTTCCGGTTCCGGTTAAGCAAAATGAGAGAAGCTTGGACGAAATCGAAAAAGATCTTAAGTCAGAAACCTGGTCAATACGCTCCCAGGCAATCGTCGAAGCAACAAACAGAAATTACAAGAAACTGATTCCGGTTCTGCGAAAACTTCTGAAAGAAGATTCGAATGCGGCTGTACGTGCATCGGCAGCGCTCGCACTCGGTTCGTTTCAGGATAAAGAATCCACACTTTCCATTGCAGGAATGATTCAAAACGACAAGGCAGTAGAAGCCGATACAATTTTGGATGCCCTTGCAAGGATGAAGGATTCGCGCGGGGCATCAGTTGCTATTCCATTTCTTGAATCAGAAAATCTCGGTCTGAGATTACAGGCAGTAGAATCACTTGTGCAAATGAATGCGAGATCATCCGGAGATAAGATTCTTGCAGTTGCAAAGAAAAACACAGACCCTGATAAGGCAAAAACATTTGCAATGGCTTTCGGTCAGCTTGAAGTGAAATCAGCGGAAGGTTATCTTCTCGGACTGGCAGAAAATTCTGATCCTTCTCCAACGCTCGCTGCGACTTACCTCGCACTTGGAAAAATAAAAAGCAAAAAAGCCATACCGGTTCTGAGCAAAGCAATTTCTTCGGATTTTCCGAAGGGAAGAGAAAATTCTGTCGAGGCACTGATAAATATCAGAGATACAGCTGCTTTGAATTTCATGTATCCATATCTGTCCGACAAGAGTAAAGAAATCGCCTATAGCGCAGCCACAGTCATCTCCGGAATTCCATCCCATGATGCAGGCCGGCAGACCCTCATGATTCTGGAAAAGGGAAATCAAAATTCCTTTGGACCTTGTGCATATGTTCTTGGAAGAATTAAATATGAACCTGCAAGGCAAAAATTAGAAACTATATTTCAAAATCAAAATGTTCCGGAAAGAGAAGAGATTGGAAGATCTTTTGGCTGGCTCGGGAATAGAGCAAGTGTTCCTGTTCTTCTGAAAGTTCTCGAAGAGAAAGACGGTGAAGGGAGATATGGTGCGGCATGGTCATTAGGTGTCCTCGAGGCTGAGGAAGCACTAGACGGGCTTATAAAAGCCTCTGCCAGCAAAGATCGAAAACTTGCCGCTATTTCAGTCGAAAGTCTCGGAATGTTGCACTCCGCAAAAGCAATTCCAGCGCTGAAAAGCAAAATGGAATCCGAAAAATCTTTGGCAGCATTCGTTGTTGGTGCCCTTGTAGCGATTCCCGGTGAGGAATCGCGTAAACTACTGGAAGAGTATGCATTAAATGACGACCCAATTATTTATAAACCTGCAATCCAGGCGATTGCTCAAAAGAAGGACAGGCTTGCAACTCCAACCCTGATTCAGCTTTTAAAAAGTGATAAAATAGAGTCCCACAGACTGGTCATCAATGCTTTGATATCTGTCACTGGGAAAAGATTTGATTCGAAAAATGAATGGTTAAACTGGTATACCGAAGAATATAAATAACAGCGAAATGTTTCCCGCCATCCGCATGATTTTCAAAACGATGGCAATGCAGCAATGTCCTTTATGGCGGAAACCAAATGTTCTTTTTTCCATGGCTTTGTTATGACACGGTTAACGCACCCGATGGTTTTGGCTCTTTTGAGAGATTCCGGATCAACCTGACCGGTAAGCAAAATTTTTTTAATATTGGGAAAATTCTGTTGAAGGTGTATCATGAATTCACCCCCTTTCATCCCGGGCATTAGCCAGTCGCTCACAACAATATTACGATTGATTTATTTGGATCTGGAGTTTCTGCGATAATTTCCAGCGCTTCAGATGCAGATTCTGCAGTTTCGTAGACAAAGGAATTTCCGAAAGAATTCCGGAGCTGTTCTTTCAGACTCTCCAGAACACTTTCTTCGTCATCAACACAAAGAAAGATATATTTTCCCTCTGATTTCAAATGGGCAACCTCACTGTGAACACCGAACCTTTTCCAACTTCTGACAGAAAATTAATTTCTCCACAATGCTTTTCAACTATTTTTTTGACTATCCCGAGACCAAGTCCGGTTCCTTCACCGCTGGCTTTCGTAGTAAAAAAAGGATCAAAAATTTTTGATTGAATTTCCCGGGGGATCCCCCGCCCCGAATCACTCACAGAAACAATTACAAACCCGGAAGTCTCTTCTTTGTCCATTTGAATTCTGATTTCACCTTTCTTATCCATCGATTGTACTGCATTGTGAATAAGATTTGTCCAAACCTGACTCAACTCATCCGGGTATCCCATTACCTCACCGTTGAAATGATAATCTTTTTTGATTTCAATTCCATTTTTAAGCAAACCTTTATAAATTATAAGAACAGTCTCAAGACTATCTTCCAGATTTACAGGGAGCTTTTCACCAGAAATTCCTCTATGGGAATAATTGGTTAATGTAAAAACGATTTTTGAAGCTTTATCAACCGCATTATCTATATTTTTTGCATTCGAAAAAATTCGTACAATCCGGTGAAAATATTCCAGTTTGAGAAGAGCATTTTCAGATTGGAGAAAATTTTTCCAATGTCCGATAGAATCATGAAGACCTAATCCCAGAATCATATCAGAAACATTATCCGGATTCTGAAGATGAAGATCGCCAAGCGGAGTATTAATTTCACGTGCAATACCTGCGATTAATTGTCCGAGAGTAGACATTTAGATCCTGATTTGTAGAATTCAGGTCCTGAATGAGTCCGGAGATTTTATCCCTGAGATTACGAAAAGCAGCAGATAGTAGTCCAATTTCATCCTTTGATTCATAGTTAATTTCAACGTCCCGGTTCTTTTTACCAATTTTTTCAGGCATCTGGTGGATCGTACTTTTGATGATTTCCGTAATGAAGGCAGAAGGAATCCCATGGCCGGCCACATCGCTTACAAATATTCCTTTTTTATTCTTATCCTTGAAGTGAAGAAAATCAAAAATTCTCCACCAACTTTTTCGAGCGGCAGATACATAGTAGAAATTGATTCTATTGAGATTTTCTGGGGAAGCAATGCATTCTATATCCTTGCGGCAAGGATCAGGTCCTTCCGCATGATTTCATTTTGAAAGAGTATTTCTTTAGTCTTGGATTCGAGAGCTTTCTGAATCAGGTTCTTTTCAGTAACATCAACGATTGTAATCCGGATGTTCATTTCTTCACCCGGGATTGATACGATCTTTCCTGAAAGATAAATGTCGAGATCGGATCCTTTTTTTGTGAGTAAAGCTATCTCAAGGTTGTTCGTCGTTGCTCCATTTAAAATTTGCCTGAAATGTCTGTCGAAACTTTCAAGGTTTGATTCCTTTATTATATTTCTAAAAAGTCCAAAAGATAGAAGTTCCTTTCTGGTATATCCGAGCCAGTCCAGGAATGTAACATTAGCTTTTTGGATATTTCCCGCAGAACTCAGATTGACATATCCATAAGGAGAATTGTTGAAAAAATCATCCAAGACCCGTGGCATTGAGAATCCGGATTAAGGTTTTTATTTGCGGGGCAGACTGATTTCAGAAAGAAGCTTTTGCAGGCGTTCAGGAAAATTCGTGAAAATTCCATCCGGTTCGCATTCAATTACATCCCGCATTTCCTTTTCAGAATTCACCGTATAGATATTTACTTCGATGTTTTTGTTATGGGCGTCGATAATGAAATTTTTTTTTCCCAGATTTTTTGGTACGTTGAGCACATTAATGGATAATTCCCTGCAAAATTCAAATGGATCCGTAACCTCTTTTGTTTTCTTTTCAAAGAGGAATGCGAGAGGAATTGTTTCAGAAAGTTTCCTCATTCTTTGCAGAACGGAAGGGCTGAACGAAGATATTATCACTCTGTCAATCAGTCGGTACTGCCTTAAATGTGGAAGGATCTGGGATTCAATATTTTTATCTGAAACCCGTTTATCATGAGCTTCCGGTTTTATTTCTATATTGAGTGCGATGTTTTTTTTCGCTGTAAATTCGAGAACCTCCTGAAGAAGAGGAATTTTTTCTCCCCGGTAGTCACGATCAAACCAGGAACCAGCGTCGAGGGAACTGATCGTTTTGTAGTGAACCGATCTGACCTTACCTTTTCCATTTGTAGTTCTGTTCAGCTTATCGTCATGAATTACAATGGGAACGAAGTCAGACGTAACAGTAATATCAAATTCAATCATGTCACTGCCAACATCGATTGCTCTCTGGAAAGAAAGCAATGTGTTCTCCGGATAATGTCCGCTATAACCTCTGTGGGCAATGACTTTCAGTTTATTCATGTGTGTTCTTTAAAAACCGGTTTTTGATTCTTACTGAATCGTCTGACTTCAAAATGCAAATGATTTCCCGTCGATCTTCCTGTGCTCCCGACTTCTCCGATTTTCTCCCCGCGTTTGACCCTGTCGCCTTTCCTGACCGCAAATTCGTTGAGATGTCCATATCGTGTTTCATAACCGAGGGGATGCTTCAGTACGACCAGGTTTCCATAACCACCAGTCTTTTCACATCTTATGACTTCACCTTCTGCGGCGGCAATCACTTCTGTCCCTTTTTCTGCAGCAATGTCGAGCCCGCCATGAAATGTTTTTTTCTTTGTGAATGGATCGTGCCGGATTCCAAACCCGGAAGAAAGGAATCCTTCCATGAGAGGTTTCCCGAAAGCAAGACCATAGAAGAAGGACTTTTCAGTCCGTTCGAGCCCCTTGCCCGGAATAAACCATTCCTGGTTTTCCCGGTCAAATACAAGAAGGGTTTGATCAATATTATATTTCAGAGAAAGCTTATGCTTACTTTCATTCCCCTCCGGAAAATTATCCCGGTCGAATACACCTCTCATGTTCGGTATTTTCAATACCATTCCCTCCCGCAGATCCTGGGGAGATGACAGATCATTCACGGAGGACAGGGTATCCAGATCCATCCCGGTCCTGGCCATGATGATAAAAAAATTATCTTTTTTACCAACCTTGTATTTATAAAATTTCAGGGATGTCAGAAAGTTTTTCCTCAATTCCGGTTGAGTTTTGGAAATTTTCAGATTGTGCTTCACTTCTTCCCTAAGTTTTTTCAGGGAACTGTTACTGTAATCCAGATTGGAAAGTAATAATAAATTTGAGGAGAATAAAGGAAGGACTGAAATCGCGAAAATGAACAGAAGCAGGGGCATACTATTTATGTCGGTAAAAATCAAAAAAACGGTGACGCTTAACCGGTACTTATTTATCTGTGAATTGTCCGGCCCACCATAAATTATGGAAGTACCTCCAAAACCAGAAAAATCCGAAATAATCAGGATCTTCCTTATCCATGCCTTAATTTTGGTAATAGCCAGATATATTATCATGCCTCTTTTGCTAACGATCAGTGTTTCCTTTGTAACGTTACAGGATAAACTTCCGGAAAATTTTGAGGATATGAGTCAGGCTGAAAGGGAACCACTCCAGCAGGAAATGATTAAAGATCTCGGAAAACAGCTTGAAACCAATCGGGATGGGCTGACGAAAAAATATTTTGAACAAGCAACTAGTAAAAGTCCCGGACTCCTTTTCTGGAACAATATTCTGTGGGCCATAGCATTTCTACTGCCTGCCTACTTTATTTTAAAAAAAATCGACGCAAAATACAATGATTTGAGTGATGAACTCGGGTTTGGTTCTATCGGAACCGGTATCATCGCGGGATTTTCCCTTTTTTGTCTTGTGGGTTCAGTCTCCCTTTTAATGCTCCTAATCGGATACAAACCCAAGGGAAATGATTTTGAAGCAATGCTCTTCAAGAATTTGAAAGACAATACATATCTTCTGGCCTGGTCAATTTATAGCATTGGAATAGTGACAGGAATTATAGAGGAATGGTTTTTCAGAGGGTTTCTATTAACGCATTATGTAAAAAATGGTTATGGAAGAGTCGGACTTGTCATAACTTCGGTAATTTTTGGTGCACTCCATAATTCACCTGAGGGATCTCCTGTTGTGCCAATAATTCTGACAGGGGTGGGATTTTATTTCGGATATTTTTATTTGCGTACAGGGAATATATGGGTATCGATTTCTGCCCATGCGACGTTCAACTCCCTGGGTCTGATTCTTGCTTATTTTTTTGGAGATAAAATAACCTGATGAAAAGATTTCTGACGTTATATAAAAAATTTCCGGTTTCATTGTTCGTCTGCCTCTTCTACACAACAACGGTTTTTTCCGCAGAAATCATTGAAATCCCGGGAACAATCGAAGATAACAATCTGAAAATCATTAAAGTTCTAAGTATGATCACGGACAATTCATTTTCGGCTCCTGACAAGACCCGTGGCTTTCATTACAGATATTCTGACAAATGGTATAGTCCGTTCAGTTTTGATCTATATGTTGGAAGGGTAAATAAAAATTCACAGGACACAATGATCAGGATTGAATCCCAGAAACGTGGAGTTGAAAAAATTCTCCGGCAAATAGCGGAGGCTGAGCTGCTGAAGAATCCTGACAATGGCGGACGTCGCATAACTTCCAAAAGCCACATTCTTTCCCAGTTATTTAACGTTGCCCAACCAGCTGTCAGTGTATTTTACAATTCTTACCACTCTCCTGTTTACCAGGGCAATGACAGGATTAAAAGTATGGCCCTATATATTTTAGCTGACATTCTTCTGGTTGGTGGAGCATATTATTACACAGAAACTCAGAGAGATAAAAAGAACTTCATTGATGACATGCTGAACAAAAAGGGAGAGACCGGAAATCCATTCCGTGGACACAATTCCGGTATCATGTTTGGTGCATTGGCAATCACGAGGCTAATCAGGATTACCGGTTCCTATTCGGATACCGGCATGCAAAACAGGTTAGCCGAATTTACATATTCGTATAAATTTTAAGAAGTTGCTCTCTTTAATTCTGGTTCGATGAACTTCAGTTTTT